>JBAXTC010000539.1:0-5622 GCA_037130375.1 Verrucomicrobiota bacterium
CTGTCCGGTTTGGGTGGAGGGCGACGGCCAAAAGCCGTTCTCTATCCACATCGTTGTCCATTTTCCGCGTTTTTGGGATCCACACCCGAAAAACCAGCCGGGGTGCTTGGACAAGAGCGGCGGAAGGTAGGCGAAAATTCTCGATTGACGGTGCGTCCGCCCTTTGCTAAGGTGGCAATATGCTTGGGGATGTTAAGAACCAATTCTCCCTCACCCGCGCAGCGCTTAGTACGAGCGGGCGCGCAAAAAGCAATTTCCTGAGCGCCAAGGAGAAGTCTGGCTGCTCCGAGGGCGGAAGTCCCTCAAGTTTGGGGCCGCAAATCCCCAGAGTTTAGAACGAAAGAACTAGATGGAAAGGTCTAACAGCAGAAACACACACATGACTAAAACCAATGAAAACGAAGATACGAAAGCGAATACCGAATACTCATCCCGCTCTGCGCAATTGCCTACGAGTGCTGGGCTTGGGAATCGCCCTGGCCGCCTGGCTGCCGCGTGCTGGAGCGGCCACACATTACGTCTGGCAAGGCAGCACCAATCCTGTTCCGCCTTACACCAACTGGGCCACCGCCTCCCCAGAAATCCAGGCGGCGGTGAATGAGTCCGCCGACGGCGACCTCGTGCTGGTCACCAATGGCGTGTACAACGCCGGGGGGGCCCATTTAACAGCTTCCCCATTAGTGCTAAGCCGCGTGGCGGTTACCAACGACCTGGAGATTCGCAGTGTCAACGGGCCGAGTGTCACGATTATTGAAGGACAGTATGCCGTAGGCGACCAGGAACCTGTCCGGTGCGTGGGTCTCTCGGCCCGGGCCGTATTTTCCGGCTTCACCCTGACCAATGGCGGAGTTATCCACGGTCATGAGCAGAGTGTCATGAACCCGGAGGATACCTATGGAGGCGGCGCGTTCTTGAACGTTACCTCGGTCATCACCAACTGTGTGGTCACGGCTTGCGTCGGGGGTGGCATTTTCACGGAGGAGCATGCCGTTGGCTCCCTGATTGTGGACAGTGTCATCCGTGGCAACGAAAGCGAGACTGCCGGCGGTGGTATTAACATCATCTGTGAAGGAGTAACCGTGTCACGCTGTTCGATTCTGAACAATGTGATAAAAAGCACTTCCGGTATCAGCGCGGGCGGGGGCGGTATAGCCGTGTTAGTGAAGTCGCCTGAACCTCCGATCGTCGTCCGCGACTGTGTCATTGCCGGTAATTTCTCGGAAGCCGACCAGCCCGGCGGTGGCGGCGGCGTCATGGCAGATCATATTCAACTGCTCCAATGCTCCATTTTCAACAACCGCACCTTGGGAGAGGGCGGCGGCGTCTTGATACTTTTCGAAGGCCTGGTAGCCATGACCAACTGCGTCGTGTACCACAACCAGGCGGTCGTGGACGACAACATCAGCCTGCCGCTCAAAGTTGACGAAGTGGACCTGAGCCATGTTTGCACCTATCCGGACTTGAGCGACGACGAGCGAGTAAACGGGGACAACATCATCACCAATGCCCCGTTGTTGGCCGGCATGTTGAATCCGCACCTCACCGCCGCCTCGCCCTGCCGCGCCGTCGGTGATGCCGCCGCCGCCGAACCGGGCGAGACCGACATTGACGGCGAGCCTCGGGTCGTGGGCGGCACGCTGGACATCGGCTGCGACCAATACATCTCGAACAATATTTCCGGCCCGCTCACTGTGGCCATCGGCAGCTCGGCCTCCAATCCAAGCAACATCGTTACGGGTGTCAGCTTGCCATTGGCCTCGGCCATTGAAGGCAAGGTCACTTATTTTGAGTGGGTCGTGGAATCGCCCAACGGCTGGATGGTGATAAGCAACGCTATGTCCATACAGCCGGTCTGGACCCAGCCGGGCAGTTACCTGGTTCTGCTTTTGGCCGCCAACAGCGACCACAGTGACACCGCCTGGCTCACGGTGAATGTGACGGCTGGCTTCACCAACTACGTCGCTCACAGCGGCGGGCACGTGCCGCCCTTCACAACCTGGCAGACAGCGGCCACCAACATCCAGGCTGCGGTGAATGCCTGCGCCTTTGGCGGCACGGTGGTTCTGGACAGCGCGGTATTCCGCGAGCGGGCGGCAGTGGTGCTGAACGGCAGAGTGACGGTGCAGGGGCGCGGGCCGGCATCCGCCACTGCGGTGGATGGTGGCACAAGCCATCCGTGCTTCGAGACGCGTGACCCCGGCGCGGTCGTGGCAAACCTGACTCTCACCAATGGCGCGGGCGTGTCGGGAGGAGGCATCCGGCTTTTCAATGGCACTATGCGCGGATGCGTGGTAACCGGCAACCAAGCCACACAAAAGGGCGGCGGCGCGATGTGCGATGGCGACAGCCTGGTGGAAGACTGCGTTTTTGAGGGCAACCACTCAGCCAGTTCCGCCGGCGGGTTATATGCCTGGAACCGGGCAATTATTCAGCGGTCCGTCTTCCGCCACAACTCCAGTGGTGTTTGGGGCGGTGGCACGATGCTGGTCGAGACCGCCCGGATGCGCAACTGTTTCCTGACCAGGAACTCCGCTCCGGATGGCGGCGGAGCGGTCGTCGCCACGACCGGCTTCGAGGGAGAAGCTTGGGCCGGCCTGCGCAACTGCACTCTGACGCGCAATCGCGCGGAAGTGCATGGCGGCGGCGTGATGGTGGTTTACAATCGCAACGTCGCCAACTGCATCATCTACTATAACGAGGCGCTCGATGGGCCGGACTGCGCTTGGTCCGGCAGGGGCCCGGCTACCGTCTCCCATTGCTGCGCCAGCCAGGGCATTATAGGCGAAGGCAATATCACCAATGCGCCGCCGCAACTGGCCGGCTGGAATAACCCGCATATTGTGCCGGGCTCGCCCTGCCAGGCCGCCGGCACCGCGGCGGACATTCCCTCCGGAGAAACGGACTGCGACGGCGAGCCCAGAACCGTCGGCGGGGCAGTGGCTATCGGCTGCGACGAGTTGATCCTGACCAATCTGACGGATGCACTAACGGCGCAGATTGAAGGTCACACGCAAGTCGTCGTGGGCGCGCCGCTGGACTTGCGGGCGCTTACCACCGGCCGGCCCCAGGGCTACGAGTGGCGGATCGCACAAAGTCCTGGCATTGCACGGCAGGCCAATGTTCCATGCATCAAGCCGGTCTGGACGGCTCCCGGCCAGTATTCGGTGATGCTGGTGGTCTCGAACCTGGCGCAATCGGTCGCGCAAATCGTGGAGGTAACCGTCGCCGCCTCACCCGTAACGCACTATGTCTCCTTGAAAGGCGGGCATGTGCCGCCCTTCACGACGTGGCAGACCGCGGCGACCAATGTGCAGGCGGCGGTGGATGCCGCCTTCGCTGGCGCCAGTATTCTTATCGCGCCGGGAACCTACTCGAGCGCGGCGACGCTGGAGATTGATCGGTTCGTGAGCATCTACGGAACGGGGGCCTCTCGCGATAGTGTCATTCTGGATGGTGGCGGTGTCCAGCGGGTGCTCAACTTGGAGCACGAATTGGCTTCGTTGAATGGTGTGACGCTAGCCAATGGGTATGACCAGTTCTATGCCGGTCTGCATGTCACCGCCGGGGTGGTCAGCAACTGCTTGATCACAAGCTGTCTGGTTACCAATAAAGACTGGTTCGGGGCCGTCGGTTTGGGTGGTTCCAGCCGGTTGTTGAATTCGAGCGTGTCGGACAACGAATCCATCCGGGCTGCCGGTGTGCATGCGGCGGGTGCCGCAGTCGCGCGTGATTGCCTTATCTCCGGCAATCAGGCAAACGTCCATGAATCTACAGAACTGACGGGTGCTGGCAGGGGGGCCGGGGCATTCTGTGAAAGCCAGGGGCGGCTGGAGCATTGCACGGTGAGCGGCAATTTCATCGGTTCAGGAATCGGCGGCGGAGTGTTCATGGACCACGGTGGAATTGTATCGTCCTGTGTCATCTACAGCAATGCCGCCCTCCAGGCAGCCGGGATATTCTGCTACGGTGGCGGATGGGTGCAAGACTCGACGGTGGACTACAATTGGGCCTCTTGGAATGTGGGGGGGGTTTGGATGCAGAATGGCGGAACCGTGACCAATTGCCAGATTGTTCGCAATTTCGGAAACGACTGGAGAGCCCTCGGCGGCGGAGTGCTGATCGGCGGACCGGAAGGGCGTCTGCTCAACAGCCTCATCGCCAGCAACACGGCCCCACTCGGCGCGGGAGTGGCCATCCAGGGCGCTGGTGGGGATAACCCGCCGGAAGTCCTCAATTGCGACATCTCCTTCAACATCTCCAGCAATGCCTGGAGCGGCACAAATGTGGCTGCCTTCGGCATGGGTGCCGGGATTTATATCCTTGCCGCGGGCGCGATGGAAGCCTGCCGCATTCACCATAACTACGCCGAGAGCACCGGCGGCGGTGGTGTAATCGAGATAGGTGGTTTGTTGCGCAATTGCCTGGTCTATGGCAACTGGGCCGGGGGAACCGGCGGCGGCATTCGGTTCGAGCCAAATCCCCAGGTCAAGGACTCCACGGGGGAAATCCAAAACTGCACCATTACCGGGAACTACGCCGTGGGGGCGGGAGGTGTTTATTTCAATGACAAAGGCACCCTCAAGAACTGCATTGTCTATGGCAATTCGGCCTTCCAGAACTCCGAGTACATCAATGTGATGGGCGGCATTATGGACCACTGTTGCACCTGGCCGGACCATCCGGATAGCTTCACTGCCACGGTCACCAATGCGCCGTTGTTCGCCAACGCCATGGCTTTCGACTTCCATCTCCTGAGCGGCTCACCGTGCGTCAACATGGGTGCGAACGCAGAGTGGACGGAAGGCACCACCGACTTCGAAGGGAACCCGCGCATCCGCAACGCGGTGGTGGACATCGGTGCGTATGAATCGCCCTGGTGGGGCGTGCTGTCTGACGTTGACGGTGACGGCTACACCGATTGGCAGGAGGTGTATGTGTTGGGCACAAACCCAACCAACAGGCTATCGCGCTTGGAGTTGCTGGCCTCAACCAACTCAGCGGCCGGCCCGGTGATCCGTTGGCAGAGCGTGGCGGGCAAGCTCTACAAGATCGACCGATCCAGCGATCTCGGCGGCTCGCCCACTTTCACGAACCTGGTGTCCGGCATTGTCGGTTTGCCAAACACGACTACCTATGTGGACACCAGCGCGACCGGCAAGCCTGGTCCATTCTTCTACCGCGTGGGTGTGCCTTACTAATCGCCGGAAATTGGAGCAAGCGGATCTCCTGTAAGAGGGTGTTAGGGGGCGCACGACAGATTCCTTCTGGTCCGTGCGCCCCATCACTCTGGAAGGCTGCGCTTTCGGGGATTCCCAGAGCGTCGCGCACCCACTCGCCCCGGAGCCACACCGTAGGCACACCGTAACCGTCCGGCGAAACCGTGCGGGGCGCACGGCGCGTCGGCTAGTTGTGCGGGGCGAGCGAACCGGCTGACAGCGGAGTTGAGAGTTGGAAGGATTCAGCCGCTGGGATTGGGCAGCGGGCTTTTGGGAGCGAAGGTTTCCTTCCACCCTCTGGGCGTCAGTTGCCAGATGTCCTTGTTGGGATGGCTGCCAGCAATAGATCCGCGGCCAGGGGCGCGTCGGCTCGAGCCTCGAAGATGCCGCGACGAATATGCGCCAT
>JBAXTC010000054.1:0-19341 GCA_037130375.1 Verrucomicrobiota bacterium
CCTCGATCCGGTTCGCGGCGGGGTCGCCGAAGTTGAACGGGTCTTCCGAGATGTAAAGCGACACGCGGCTGTAGTCGATTCCGCTGACCCAAAGATAGTAATAACCGTCACGGCAGAGGACAAAAGGCGACTCGGCGCATTGGTAGCCACCAGGGGGCGGTCCCATGACTGTCACCGGTTCAGACCAGTGCAGGAGGTCTTTCGAGGTGCGCACCCGGACGATGGTATTGAGGCCTGGCAGTCCGGGATAGACTCCCGCGCAAGCGTAATACATGAGGTATTTGCCCAAGCGGCCATCCCAGAAAACGCAGAAGTCGCGATCGTCCTGCTCGCGAAATACCATGTTCTTTTCCAGCAATTCCGTTCCCTCATGGGGGCGCCAAGCCGTAAGATCGGGCGCGTTTGAGGTTAATAGACGAACGCAGTTCTCTTTGAATTCCGACGAGCCAAGATAATGGAAATAGAACAAGAAGGCCGTAGTGCGATCTCGGTTCCAGATTACGCCCGGCGCCCACATGTAGGCTTGTGGGGACGCGATCTGGTAGGGAATCTTATCGAGGAGCGTCATGGGGGCTTCCAGAGAGTGTCCCACTGCGTGGAACAACGTATATCCATCGCTCAGCTCATACCCACTGCCAATACTACTGGGGGCCTCTCCAAAAGTGCCGATGCAATGCCACTGGTCCCGCTTGTCCTTGATGAGCGCAAAATCGCTGTACAAGGGATGTCCATCACCCACCAACCGCAAGGCATCGCTCCAGGGCTTGGCAACCCGTGGAATCCGCAACTCCTTTCTTGCCGCCTTCGCATGTTGTTGGGCGGTATTACAGCCGAAGGTCAACAGGCTAATCGTGAGCACCACGCCAATGCCCGCGAATACTCCAGCGCTCCAAGTTTTCATAAGCAGTCGGTCACTTCATTCTCGGGCCCACTCATTGAGCAGGCCGCGCCCACACCGAACCCATTTCCCAGATACCCACGGAACGGATGCGCGCTGTACCGCCTTCACTAAAGAGGCGTATCGCTTTGTCGTTTATGTCTTGAAAGGGCTGAACTGTGCCGCATAGACGCCCGTTGACAAACGCCTCCATGACACTGCGATCAACAAAGACCTGGAGACGCAGGACATGCTCACCAGCCAGCAGCTTGAACCCGGCCTTGTGTCCACTAATATCCAGAATGGAACGGCTGGCGTCATAGGAGATGCGGGTCTTGGTGCTGAAGTCGTCGGAAGCACGCACATCCAGCCCAACCACTTTCGCGGTGCCAATCTCAATTTCCGCGATGATTTCACAAGTCGCACTCTTGATGGCCAGCGTGTGCTCGCCCGCCAAATCCAAGTTTGTTTTCCCCCAGTGCGCGCGCCGCAATTGCTTCAGTTCGGGTGCCGGCGCTTGACCCAGCAGGCCGTCCGGACGCACGGTGATGACTCGGGGCAGGGAGAGCTTTCCGCTCCAGTTATGGCCAGGTGAACCGCCACCGATGATCATGCTCCAAAGAAGATAACGTCCGTCAGGGGTCTTTAAGCATTGGGTCGCATAAAAGTCGTTGGGACTGCCAATGTCCAAGGGCTTCCACTCGCCGGGAGTGAATGTACTCCCATTCTTGTAGGGGCCGATGGTGTAGGACACGCTGCCGCGCGGCGCATGGTCCGTATCCTGCAAGTTATCAAAAAGCGGCGAGACGACCAGAACGCTCTGGTCGCCGAAGCGCATGAAAGTGGGGCATTCCCAGGCAACACAATGCGGGCCCATACCTTCGGCCAAAGCTCCGACATGCGTCCAGTTAGTCAGGTTTTCCGATTGAAAATGCACCGCCATGCCGCCCTGGTCAGTGGTGGCACCGCAAGTAATCAAATTCCAGGTTTTGCCTTCCCGCCAGAGAAAGGGATCACGAAAACCACCTTTTCGGAAGTTATTGATCTTCGGCTCGTAGAGGATGGGGTTGTTCGGGTCTTTCCGCCAGTAGCGCAGATTGGGATCCTGGCTGCGGGCAATGCATTGCGTCTGCGGTTCGGCGGCCGTATAAAAGATGGTCGGGGTGCCATCGTCCGCCATCACCGCGGAACCTGAAGCGCAGAGTCCGGGATCATACGAACCGGGCTGCGGCATAATCGCGATCGGTTCGTGTTGCCAATACACGCCGTCCACGCTGGAGACGTGCCCCCAACTGACTTGCGGGCCAACCTTGCCCTCCGGCCATTCCGCCACGGGTTTTCCCCACACCATATAAGGGCTGTGCTGAAAAAAGACATGATATTTGCCCTTGGCATATATCAACCCGTTGGGGTCGCCCGTGCTTCCCGCAGCGGCCATGATGTGAAACATCGGTTTTAGGGGATCGCTGTCCACCGAAGCCTGCTCGGTGGCGACATAGGCATCTGCTCGGGTAATCCGGTCGAGTTGGTTGACGTCCAGTTGAATGCTCGGGTCGTGCGCCATCTCCGCGTGCTTTGCCCTGGCATCCATCAGGGCGGTTTGTTCTGCGCTGGCGCCCGTGGCCAACCAAGAGGAATCGGAGGCAGGCGATTCCGGCGCCGACAGCAGTCCCGCCAGAGGCAGCGCTCTCAGTAATTGTCGGATCCAGATCATTCGCATTATAGCTCGCTCATTTTTCGACAGACAGCGATCGGCCGTTTTCCATCTCATTAGCCGCCGCCGCGTACAGTTCCAGCGTTACGACTGTGTCTGCTTTGTCTTGCTGGTCCGCCGGCAGCGTCAGGGTGATGCCGTCGGCAGCTTGCTTAAACTCGACCGAACACTGGAGTATCTTCGCTTTCAGCGGCGGCAGCACCAAGCGGTCGCCATTCCACTTGAACACATGCAAATAGACCGTGTTACCCTTGTAGGTGGAGCCGCCCCACTTTCCGTTGTGGAAGGGGCCGCCACGAGTTCCGTAGATGCTCGCTCCGTTTTTCTGCAGCCATTCACCCATTTCCCTAAGCCGCCCCGCTTGATCCGCGGGAATCTCGCCGAGCGCGTTCGGTCCGACATCGAGAAGCAGATTGCCATCACCGGTCGCGCAACTGGCCAGCATCTGAATGCATTCGCTGAAGGGGCGAATGGAAGTTTGGTCGAAACGATACGACCAGGCATAACCACCGGGGGTATGGATGATCATGTTGCAGGTTTCCCACGGGCGGTCATTTTGAAAAGAGCCAATGCTTCCTTCGGGCGTGTCATGATCTCCCAGAAGCGAAGGTGCCGAACCGCTGGGATTGTTACCCTCAAACCACAAATTCGCGCAGCGATTGTTGATGATGATTCGCGGCTGCAAACGGCGGACCAAGGCCAGTATCTCATTCGCGTGCCAGAACTTGATCGAGTCGCCCGCGCCAAAACCGTCGAACCACAGGGCGTCTATCTTCCCGTAGCGTGTCAGCAGCTCCGTGAGTTGGCCTTGCATGTAAGCGGTGTATTTGCTGTTGTTGCCGACGCCATAATCCGGCTGGTGCCAATCGCGCGGTGAATAGTAAAGGCCCAAAGGCATGCCGGCCTCGTGGCAGGCATCGGCCAACTCCCTCACGACATCACGTTTGAAGGGCGTGTTCATGATCGAGTAGGAGGTCAACTTCGTGTCCCACATGCAAAAGCCGCCGTGATGCTTCGCGGTGAACACGATGTACTTCATCCCGGCGGCTTGAGCCACGCGTACCCACTCCTTGGCACTAAAGTTTGTCGGATTGAACCGTTGGTAGAGGTGGTCATAGACGGGGTCTTCCACGAAGCCGGCGGGGGCTTTGTCCACGTCCAGCGGCCTGGCGGATTGGCGCGACCAACTGATTTCCGTTCCGGGGATGCTGGACATGTCCCAGTGAATGAACATGCCGAAGCGGGCGTCGGTCCACCATTTCATCCGCGCGTCGCGTTGGGCGGATGTTTCATTGGCATTCCGATCACTTGGTTTGACAGCCATTTGCGCCAGGAGATGGGTGGATGGCAGCGCCAGTAATAATAAACTCAGTAACGCACGGAGAATGGTTTTCTTCATAATAGCAGACATTGGTCTTTTCATTCTAGGTAACTGTTCAGGTGTGGGGCAGACCGGTGGTCTGCCCCACACCTGAACAGTTACGCGTTTTCTTCATTGTCCTGCCCCTGATTACACGATGTCCGTACGGGGAATGGTCGCGGTGTGCCTCTGGCCTGACGCGCTTTGCGCCGTTCAATCCTGTCGCGGCACCCACTTGCTCCAATCCATCGTGGCCTTTGATTCATGGTCCCCAGGATTCCTGGCCTTGGGTTGAGAATCACGGGGATTGAGGTTTCCGTCCAACCACGCTTTTGGGTCGCGCTGGAACTCCGCGAGCTTTTGCACAACCGCCGCATGGCCGCCCTGATTCTCCACATCTTTCTTCAGTAACGCCTCCAAACGCTTCGTTACGATGGCAAGTTGCTTTTCGTCTTTCTGCACCGTTCGCGCATCCTGCGCGGCCAGCGTCTCCAGAAGGTGCAGCGATCTTGCCCGCAGCGAGCGGACCGTCTTCCACACGATCTCCCGCTGCGCGCGGATGTCGTCCAGCTTGCTGCTGCCAGCAGCAATGGCTTGGTCGTAGAGTCCAACCGCCTTGAAACCCAGCGCGGCAGAATCTTCCAGCCGCAAGCCCGCGTCTTCAAAAAGCCAAGGGTGCGCCTTGTCATCTTCGGTCAACATGAAGTTTGCCCGCCGATTGGCTTTCCAGATCGGTGTGTCCCAGGTCGCGTTGGGAATGTCGGCGGGCTTCCAGTCGTGGGAGCTGTCCAAATGCCGGTAGAGTCCCATTTGGCCGATCAGACAGGTCACGTCCCACGGGTAGGCTTGCACGTGCTGCGAGACATACTCCCAGGCCTGAATCAGGAGCGGCGCGGCTTTCGGGCCATAGGGCGCGGCGATTTCCCGGAGCAACGTTTCAAGCGTCGCGTTGGGCGATTTCATCCACGCCTTCAGCATCGCGGCGTTCACCGAAAAGGTGGACGGCGCAAAGCCGAAGTACTCCTTCACTCCCACCACGCCTTCCATCTCTTTCCAGCCCACCATCTGCTCGTAAATGAGGCGCGGGAAGAAATCCTCCATCATATACGACGGCTTGTAGAGCGTGTGATCAAACTCGCCGAGCACCGGGATGTTCCGCTCGAAGGCCATGCGCGCGAGGCGGTTGACTCCGAGGTCGGACTTGAAGGAGCGCTCGTTGAAGGGATAAACCTCGCTGCTGGTGGATGGATTTAACACCAAACCGAGATGATTCGGATTCACCTTGTCAAGGATCGCCACGACCTGGCCTTTGGACAGTTCCCACGGTTTCCACCAAAGGCGCGTGTTCGGACGGCATTGCTGCATCGTCTCGTTGAGCAGGTTCAGGAAATCCGGAACGCGCTCATCCAACGGCACGCCGCTGCACCGGGGACACGGTCCGAACTCACTGCACAACCAGGCGCCCTGGTCAAACGTGTAAACCAGGACATCATCCACCTCCGGAAAGGATGTCATGAAATCCGCAAGCAACTCCTTGTATTTCTTCCGCACCGCCGGATCCAAAACGCAGGCCGGTTGGCCGGGCTTGATCATCCGTGGGATGCCGAAGTGGGCGATGGTCTTGAGTCCGTGCTTCTTCGCCTGCTTGATCCGGAACGCGAATTTGGCGCGCTGCTCGGCGTCCAAATCTTCAAGGTTCAATACCTCGTTGGCCGGCTTATTTCCAAAGGCGATGCTGAGCTGAACCATGTTCACGCCAAGCGCCTTGATCTGTTCGAGTTGCTCGTCGCTCCAACTGATATCGGGCACGGTCGGATTGCCGACGATTCCAACGAAGTACTTGAATCCACCCGGATCACGCAGAACGCCGGCATTGCCCAGCGGGGGAGGTTCAGATTCTGCGGGCGCCGCCGCCAGGAGTCCCGGTTGCAGGGGGGCACCCCAACCCAACATGGCGGTCAAGCCGAACGTTTGCAGGTAGTTCTGTAGCATTTTCATTCTTCTTTTTGCAGGGTGCTTGCTTCAATTCTTGTCTGTTCGCCGAAGGGTGACAGTGTTCAGTTGTTTTCCTCCAGCGCTTTGCGCTGGCTCAATCCTGCCGCGGCACCCACTTGCTCCAGTCCATTGTGGCCTTGGATTCGTAGTCCAGCGGATTGAGATTGGCGCCCACCCACGCTTTCGGGTCGCGCTGAAACTGCGCCAACTTCTCCGCGACCAAGCCCTTCCCGCCTTGGTTCTCCACATCCTTTTTGAGCAGCATCTCCAGGCGTTTCACCACGATGGGAAACTGTTTTTCCTCATTCTGTACCATCCGCGCATCCTGCGCGGCCAGCGTTTCCAAGAAGTGAAGCGACTTCGACCGCAGCGAGCGAACCGTCTTCCATACAATCTCCCGCTGGATGCGAATGTCGTCCACCTTGCTCCCTCCGGCGGCGATGGCTTGGTCGTAGAATTCAATGGCCTTGGAACCCAGCGCGGCAGAATCCTCGAGCCGCAAACCGGCGTCTTCAAAGAGCCAGGGATGGGCCTTGAAGTCCTGCGTCAGCATGAAGTTGCCCCGGCGATTGGCTTTCCAAATTGGCGTATCCCAGGTGGCATTGGGGATGGAAACCGGCTCCCAACTGTGCGAGCCATCACTGCCGCGGTCCAGTCCCATCGGACCGATCAGATAGGTGGTGTCCCAAGGATAGGCTTCCACGGACTGCGCGACATACTCCCATGCTTGAATCATGATCGGCGCGGCCTTCTCGCCGTAAGGTGCTGCGATTTCCTGCAGCAGCGTTTCAAGCGCCGCCTTCGGTGACTTCATCCATGCCTTGAGCATCGCGGCGTTCACCGAGAAAGTGGTTGGCGAAAAACCGTAGTATTCTTTAACGCCGACCACACCTTCCATCTCCTTCCAACCCAGCATCTGCTCATGGATGAGGCGCGGGAAGAAATCCTCGATCTGGTAGAGCGGCTTGTAGAGGGTGTGATCAAACTCGCCCACCACCGGGATGTTTCGTTCGAAGGCCATGCGCACGAGGCGTTTGACCCCGAGATCGGATTTAAAGGACCGGTCGTTGAAGGGATACACTTCATTGCTGGTCGAGGGATTCAGCATCAGCCCAAAGTGGGCCGGTTTCACTTTGTCCAGGATGGCCACGACCTGGCCTTTGGACAGCTCCCAAGGCTTCCACCAGAGCGTGGTGTTGGGGCGGCATTTTTGCATCGTCTCGTTGAGCAGGTTCAAGAACCCGGGAACCCGGTCATCCAACGGCACACCGCTGCAGCGCGGGCAGGGTCCGAACTCACTGCAAAGCCACGCTCGCTGGTCAAAAGTGTAAACGAGGACATCGTCCACCTCCGGAAAGGAGGTCATGAATTCCCCAAGAAGCTGCTCGTATTTCTTCTGCACCGCCGGGTCCAGGATGCAGGCCGGTCGAACCGGGCTGTAATTGATCATTCTCGGAATGCCGAACTGCGCAATCGTCCTCAACCCGTGCTTCTTGGCTTGCTGGATCCTAAAGGCGAATTTGGCCCGCTGCTCGGCATCCAGATCCTCCAGGTTCAGCACCTCGTTGGCCGGTTTCCCACCCCAGGCGATGCTGAGCTGGACCATGTTCACGCCCAGCGCCTTGATTTGCTCCAGTTCCTCGTCGCTCCAGCTTATGTCCGGAAGCGACGGATTACCCACGATTCCAACGAAGTATTTGAATCCGCCGGGAGCGGCGTTGACACCGGAGGGCTCCGCGGCCGACAGGTTTGGCTGCCAAGCCACACTCACGCACAACGCCGCGCTCAAACCGATGGTCTGCAGGCATTTCCGTCTCATTTTCATAGGGTCAGTTTTCATGCTGTTAATTGTTTTGCTGTCAATTTAATCGTGTTCTTCAAGTTGGTTTCTTGGGCTGCGAGGGTGACTGCTGACTGTTGACTGCAGCCTGTCGGAGAGCCTCTTTGGCGGCACTCCTCCCATTTTCGACCGCAAGCGGCTGGCCGTCTTCCATCTCATTCGCCGCCGGAGCGGAAAGTTCCAGCGTTACGACCGCGTCTGTTTTGTCCTGCTTGTTCGCTGGCAGCGTCAGCGTGATGCCCTCGGCAGTTTGCTTAAACTCCACTGAGCACTTGACGATCTTCGCTTTGAGCGGCGGCAGGACCAAGCGGTCGCCGTTCCACTTGAACACATGCAGATAAACCGCGTTGCCTTGGTAGGTGGAACCGCCCCACTTGCCGTTGTGAAAGGGACCGCCGCGAGTCCGGTAGATGCTCTCTCCGTTTTTCCGCATCCACTCGCCCATTTCCCTGAGCCGCCCCGCTTGATCGGCTGGAATCTCGCCGAGCGCGTTCGGCCCGACATCGAGAAGCAAATTGCCGTCTCCGGTCGCGCAACTGGCCAGCATCTGAATACAAGCGCTGAAAGGGCGTAGGGAAGTCTGATCGGAACGATACGACCAGGCGTAACCACCTAGGACTCCATTCATTGCGGTCATTTTCCACCGGCCGTTACTGCCGCGTTGATCAACGGCCATTGCAGGAGGAATGCCCTGGCCATGATTTCGTGGCCGACACCACTGGGATGAACCCCGTCAGTGCCTTCGTAAGCCGCTTTCACATCGGCCAGCATGGGCGTTCGCAGATCAATGACATGGACATCGTTGCGGTCATTGAGCGACAGCAACCACTTGGCATACTGCGCCATGACATAGTCGTAGTATGGATAGAGACAAATATACCCGAACTTGCGCGGATCTTTCTCGGCTTCCGTTTCCCCCTCAGCATTCAACCTGGCAAGCAGCTTGGTCGCATCCTGCGCCCTGGTCCCCTTGGGCAATTCCAGTCCCGGACGAGCATAGGGCGGTGCCGTCAGTAGAACCAAATGGGCTCCAGAAGCATGCACCTTTCGGATGAGAGTCTCGATGCCAGCCTGGTAAGCGGCGAACCTTTCTTTATTGAATGGGTGATAGATGCCATCATTGATCCCGTAGCAGGCAACGACCCAGTCCGGTTTTACCTCCGCAAGCTCCTTGTCAAGTCGCGCGAAAAGGCAGGGTCTTGGCCCAGGCGGGTGATTCGGTTCGCTCAAGCCGGAAACCGTTTCGCTGCCCAGCCCACGATTGATCACCTTCCACGAATTCATTGGCGGCTGGTTGGCCAGCTCAGCCTCAATGATCCGGACATATCCCCCGGCTGCCGTAATGCTATCGCCAAGGAAAAGCAGGGTCTTGACATCAAGATTCCGCGAAAGTCCGATGTCAATGTTCTGCCAGCGCGTGACTTCAATCTGGGTGGTCGAGCCATGGGCTGCTATCAGGTTCTTGCCCGCCCGCAACGCCTTGGCAGTCTGAGGAGAGAGCGGACTCACAACGTAACGGTTAGGCCCATGGGTCAGCTTGCAGGCCAATGTCCCGTTGAGATAAATCTCCACATTCTCGTCATAATAGAAATCAAAGAACAACCGCTCGGGATGGGCCAGGTCTTCGGCGGACAACTCCACCGTCCGTCGAATCCAGATATCCTTCGTATCCCACTTCGTTCCCACCACCGCACCGCGATGCTCCGCCACATGCCCAAATCCACCCAGACCCTTCTTCCAAGCCGAGTCGTCAAAATCTTCGGCGAACCAATTCGTGCCCGCTTGGACGCTATCGGTCGTGTAAGACCACATCTGGGCCTTTTCCTGGGCGTTCGGAATCAACGCTTTGACCTTCGGAGGAGGAATATTCAGCGCGCGGTTGGACGCGGCTAACTTCTCAAGCGGCATCTTCACCACTTCGCGATCATAGGACATCAGTCCGTTGACTTCATCTTCCACATCGGTAAGCTGGGTATAGACCGCAGCGGAAAGGCCTTTGCCGATGAGTCGGTGAATCTCCTTGTTGGCCAGATTGTATGGGTTAAACAGGGCGTTTTGATTCTCAGGGCTAAACTCCACCGAATTGCCTTTCTCTTTCCACACATGCCCCCGGAAGCCGGGTGAAAACGCACCATATTCGCCCAGGACACTGGCTCGCGTTTCTTCCACCGGTGACATTGCCGGACCGTTGTAGTTGTGCATGTCAACGATGTTGCCGCAGTTCTTATCCACCCAGCCGCTGGCGTTGTTCACCAGCCGGGTCGGATCGAGCGCTTTGGTCCAAGCCGCGATGCGCTCGGTGTCATACTGCCCCCAGCCTTCATTGAACGGCACCCACATCACGATGCAGGGGAAAAACTGAAACGCTTCGATGATTTCTTTCCATTCGCGTTCAAAATCGGCTTTCCCCGACTCGCCGCCAAACGGGTCAAAACCACGGACCATCGTCCCGTCGCCTCCAACGCTTCGGCTTGGCATGTCTTGCCAAACCAGCACTCCCATCTGATCGCAATGGTAGTAGAACCGGGCAGGCTCAACCTTGACATGCTTGCGAAGCATGTTGAAACCCATGGACTTCAACATCTTCAAATCATATTGGAGCGCGGCGTCGGTCGGAGCGGTATAAAGTCCGTCCGGCCACCAGCCCTGATCCAGCGGCCCGTGCTGGAAGATGAATTCATCATTCAGCATCATCCGCATAATGCCATCCTTGTCTTTGCCCACGGAGGTCTTGCGCATCGCAAAATAGCTCTGCACCGTATCTCCCGACGCCAGTTTCACCGTAATCGGATAAAGCGTCGGGGCGTCCGGCGACCAGAGTTTCGCCTTGGAAACGCTCATTGCAATTGGCTCGCCTGTTCTTCCAGAAACTTTCGCGCGAAGGGCTTTACACTGGATCGTTACCTTGTCGGATGTGCCGCCTTCCGCCTGAATGGTGAACACAACCGTTCTTGTCTGGATGTCCGAAACCGCTTTAATGCCTGTAATGCATGAACTGCCGACTGGCTCCAACCAAACCGTTTGCCAAATTCCCGAAACTGAAGTGTAAAAGATGCCGCTGGGATTGTCCACCTGCTTGCCGCGTGGCTGCGTCCCAAAGTCAGTCGGATCCCATACGTTCACCACCACTTCCTGCGGCCCGTCCTTTTTTAAAGCGCTGCTGACGTCAAAGCTAAACGGCGCGTATCCGCCCTCATGCTTGCCGACCGCCTGGCCATTGATAAAGACCTCCGCCCGCCAGTCCACCGCCCCAAAATGGAGCAGCACGCGCTTGCCGCGCCATGCCGCCGGCACCTCGAAGGTGCGCCGGTAAGTCAGCCGATCGCTGTGTTTCATCACGCCCGACAGCGCCGACTCGACCGGGTACGGGACAAGAATCTTCGCGTTGGTGCCGTCGGCGAGCTTGATATCCCACAGGCCGTTCAGGTTCAGCCAGTCCTTGCGGACCATTTGCATCCTTGGATATTCCGGAAGCGCGTTATTGGGCGAAACATCCTTGGCCCAACGCGTCATCAACGGGCCTTCGCACGGTTTCCAGTCCTGGGCCTGGGCGAAACCGCCTGCAGTCAAGAGGACGGCTCCAAGGATTACGAGTTGTGTTTGCAGTTGAGTTGCTCCGCTAACAGTTTGCTGATGTCGCAAATTAGTCAATAGCCCGGTCGGCAAAAAGCCACGCAGATGTTTTGAGCCCGCCCGGACTGACTCGGAGCGCGCCCACCCGGACGCGCTCCGATGGCGAACCTCATGCCACCCTATGGAACCACCACTTGAAGCGTGACGTTCCCGCCGGCATAACCGACGGTGGCCGTAGTCCCCGCCACGGGGAACCCGCTGACATTGACGGTCGTGAATGTCCCCGCCCGTGACCCTCCTTGAATGAGAGTGTAGTTGTAAGTTCCGGTCGCGTTCGGGAAGCCCGTTCCCTTGACAGTCAAGGTTGACCCTGACTGCAAGCTCACATTGCCCGAAACAACCAGGGTTTTGAGAGAGTCGCCAGTATTAAAGTTGTAAATCAACTCGCCAGCACTGCCTTCCTCAAATCCGCCGGCGGTGATCGTTCCACCACCACCGAGAAGTTCAAAGAAGGAATACCCGGGAGACATGAAGGAGCCCAGTTGCAGCGTGCCGCCGATGGCGAGCGTTCCCGGCCCCGAAAACTGTGCGTCCACTTTGCCGCCTCTGAAGCCCATGACAAAATCCCCGACGGTATCCAAGTTCCCGCTCTGGCGATAATAGTTCACATAGGGGCTGGCTGACGCACCGCCAATAATCACTGATTTGCACGGATCCTTGAACGAGATTGATCCTGCCCCGATGACGTTAAACGCGCCGTTGCCGATGGTTTTTCCAACGATGATCGAGCGCACATCCCCAGCAGGCGCAGTCACGTAAACACCCCGGCCGTTTTCGACCACCGTGTCGTCAAATTGGCCCGGAGTCCCATCGGGGTTCCAATTCGCGTCTGTGGTCCACAGGTTATTGCCCGTTTCATTGTCGAACGTGTAGGGGATCCCGAACAATACGCCGCGATAGAACTTCTGACCGCTGCTGGCCACCTGGATCAGTGGTGAAATGGCGCACTGATCAAGCTGCCATGGCCCTGCGATATTGGTTGCCGTCTCGATGTTTCCGATGCTCCACGAAATCTGATTCGTCCCCCCGCCCAAGCTCGTAATGGTCAGGCCGAAATTCGGCCGGCCAACGACCAGCGAAAGTTTCAGCCGGTTCGCCGTATAGACCAAACTCGGAGCGACACCGCTCGGGAAATTCGTGAGAATCGCGGTGGTGAAAGCTCCCGTGATCGATGCCCCCTGCAAAAGCGTCAAGTCGGTCGTTAGTCCCGAGTAGCCCGTTCCATCCACCACCAGGACCGCGTCCGGGGAGATGTTGACTGCCCCAGCCGCATTCAACGGCTTGATGGCGTTGCCACCGTTGAACTCGTAAGCGAGCGTTGCCGCATCCCCGATCTCGATGGCGCCGATTCCAGCGAACCCGCCGCTGTTGCCGATAAGCCGCAGCGATGCATTCGTCGCGGAAACACCCGGAGCATACAAATAAGAACCCAATCGAAGCGCGCCACCTACCGTGCAATTGCCACCGTAGTGCCGGGCATCAACCCGTCCCCCACTGCCGCCGAGCACCACATCGCCCATCGTGATCACGCTGCCACCGTTGAACATGCAATAACTCGGGTAAACACCACTGTTGGTGATGCCACCGACGATGAGCGAAATGTTCGTATCGCGGAACGAAACATTGCAGCCGGGATCAAAGTTCACCGCGCCTTCGCCATTGGTCGCTCCCACCATCAGATTGCCCACATAACCTTCAGTCCCGGAATTCAGGATCACATACAAGCCCCCGGCAACGGTTGCCGAATCATACTGCCCTGGCTGTCCGTCGGGATTCCAGTTCAGCTTGTTGGTCCAAATGTTGTTTCCGCCGCTGTTGTCGAAAACGTAGTTGGTCGAAGTGGATGGCGCAACATAGACCGCGGTCAGAACCACTTTGTTGGGGATGGAATTGGTATCCATATTAACCGACCACCCCACGGCATTGCCGTTGGCGGTGATGGCATTATGGGCGACATAATATTGTGCGTTCCCGCCGATGCCGGTGATGAACGTCCCGTTGGTCAAAATGTCCATCCTTGCCCCGCCGCCCGAGTTAATCGCAACGTTTCCAGCCGTCACCGTCCCGCCCGAAATGTTCACATCGCCCTCAAATCCGCCCGCACCTATGTTGAGATACCCACCGATGTTCAGTTCGCCCCCGGTTACCTCCACTGGCAGGCTGATCCCCCACGCGCCCGTTACGAAGGTGGTCGGGACGGTCAGTTGCCCGCCAGGCATAATACTCATTCCCACACCGATGGAAACGTAAACGCCATCCACCGTGTAGTTGCCCGCATTGCTGACAACGCACGGGTTGGCAGCCGGATTGATGATCGCATTGCCGGCTCCGGAATTGGTTGGAAATCCGCCAGGCCCACCCCAGTTGTTCGTGTCCGCCCAGTCACTGCTGACCATACCAGCCCAATATACATCTGCGAGCGCGGATGTGCCTAGAACTATTGACAATAGAAAGGCCGATAGCCTTGCCATGCTCTGCCGTTGGTATTTCATTGTTTCTTTCATGTGTTGTTTTGTCGTTATTTATGTTGTTGTTATTTGATTCGATTTGTTACGGATCTGCAAAAATCACGCGTTGGCCCACAGCGTCCAAAACCAACTTCTTGCCCGCCGGCGCCTTGGGCAAGGTCTTGCCTCGAAGAGTGGGAAAATTGGTCAGATCGTTAATGTCTGCAGGAGGCCGTGCGCTGCTCATGGCCATCACGGACAAAGCCCGGTTCAATTCATCCAAAGTCGCTTCGCCAGAGCTTTGCGCGCCTTTCTTTCCGCATCCAAAAACCGCCAACGCAACCACCAAACCGAAGAGCAAGTTTCTTATCATAGCGAGTTTGGTTAATGGTCGGCAAATAAATTCATGCCTCGACCGCCGGCTAGTGGTTCCTGGCCCACCAGCACTCTTCAGGTTGTTTTTCACCGATGTTGTAATATCCTCTGACATAATACTGATAGCCCGCCCTGCTGTTTTTCATGCCCTCGGCGTGGCCATCAAAAAAACCAAAGTTGCAGCGCCGGCTGTGCCGGGGCACGGAGCGGCCGTCGCCCGCGAAATAAGCGCCCGTATCGCTGGGAGTGCGAAAGTACAGGGCGCCATAACCCAAATACTGTGCGCTGGCGGCGTCAAACGCGAGGTCGGGCACCCAGTTGTCCGCGTTCGGGTCTTTCGCGGTAGCGGCGGTCACACTCCCGGCGTCCGCGAAAACAATGAAGGTGCTGGGACGGGAAATCATTGGTTCCTTGACCCAGGGCACATCAGACTGCCCCGTCTGGGCAATGGTGGTTGACTCGTTCCAATTCATCCCGATCCCCAAGGCATAGTTCACGTTGAGAGCACCCCCAATGTTACGCCCGGCGTTGGCTTTCAGGGCCGGACAACTGAACACCTTGACCGACTTGACGTAGCCGCTCAGCCGCAGACAATCCGGCCACCATAAATCGTTGGGATTTTGAACGACAAAAGTGCTGGGATCGTAAACGTATTTGGGCATCACAGGACTGCCCGCCTGAAACCAAAGCGGCTGAATGATGCCCCGGTTGTCATCCCGATACATGGTGGAGCCGAGCGCAATTTGCTTCATGTTGCTGACGCAATTGATGGCCTGGGCTTTCTCTTTGGCCTTGCCGAGCGCCGGCAGCAGCAGCGCGGCCAGAATCGCAATGATGGCGATCACCACCAGCAGCTCGATCAGCGTAAAGCCATGCTCGCCTCCGCCAGTGGCCACGGCATTTATTCTCCGATTGAAGCTCGCTCTACTTTTCATAGTGGTCTTGTTATTCTAAAACGCCATGACCCAAATTAACTCTCCGACCAGACGCCTGTTTAGTCAACCGGTAAAACCGCGCGCCTGCCACTGCGCCATCGTAAGCTGCGCTCTCATTGCCCTCGACCGTCACCGTTAGTCCGGGGTTGGCATAACCTCCCGCGACCAAAGTGGAACGCTGCAGCGCGTAGCCCGCAGCGGAGGCGGGCCAGGAAAGGCGCACCCGATTGCCGGTCCACGGCTGAATCTTGAGCGCGGGCGGGCTTGCGACACTCACATAGACCAGGTAGGAAACCGGCCTCTCACCAAAGTCGGGGGCGGGCGCTTCCAACGACCCGTCTCCTATATGAGTCATCGGCCAGCGGCAACGCCTGTGTTCACGCAGCGGGATGACGCTCACATTCGCCGAACCATAAGCCCAGTTCACCGAGCCGGCAGGCAGGATGAATTGGCCCGAATTCGTGTTGCCCGAAGCATTAGGAACCTGCGCCAGGCTGATGTTGAAGTTGGTGACCGGCACATTCCACCACAGGCTGATCTTGTCCGCGCCTGGATTGATGCGGAGATAACCCGGAATGGTCATCGCATCCGCAGGATTGTTGGTGTTGGCCAGGTGCAGTCGGAACGGATAATTGCCGCCGGCAGTCTCCTGCCACGTCGCCCCTTCGGCGGTGAGAGTAACTCCAGGCGTGGAAACCGTCTGGGGCGCAAAGCTATTCTGAGGGTCGTAACAGGTCAGTTCGTTATCGCGAGCGAGGGTCACATACACTTTGCCGTCAGCGCCGATCGCAGGGAACTGCGGATAATCAATGCCCGTCACGACGCGGGTCACGGCTCCGTTGGTCGTGATCTTCACCAGCAGCCCCGAGTTCCCATTGTCCCAGACATTGGCCTCGGCCGCCAGGTAGATATCTCCGTTGGGATGCAAGGCCAGCCCCCGACCTCTCGAAAACCCTCCCGCAAGCACCCTGATGACGCCGTTGGTTTCCCGCACCCAAACTGCGCCCTCGGTCAAGGCGGTTCCCGGTCCGGCGCCGTGACCGTAGGTGCTGAAATAGATGCGGCCATCGGGAGCGACGGCTACTCCTTCAGGAGTCAATGGCATCTGGCCCTGATCCAGCAGAGTGGTGGTAACTCCTGTGCTCTTGGTCCATTTAAGTAATTTCCCCACCTCCAGCACCACATAAAGGTTGCCCGCCGTGTCCGTGGCGAGTTGCCTCGGACGGGTCAAACTGCCAATAATGGCCGACTCGCTGCCACCGGGCGTCCGCTTGATCACCGTGCCGGTGCCGCTATCGGAATCCTGCGCATAAAAGAGGTTGCCCGCGAGGTCCGCTGCCATCCCGAAGACTCCCGGCCGGCTTGAAACCACCGTAGTCACCCTGCCATTCACAGGGTTGTATTTGCAAATCCTCATGTTGCCGTACTCGGTGAAATAGACCTCGCCGTTCGTGGAAATCGCCGTGCCGAAACTGTAGCAGGCATTCGTCAAGACCCGCAGACCCGGCGGAACCAAAGCCATGGATCGATCCAGTGCCGATGGCAAGTTGCTGAAAACCTGAGGATTCCATTGGCTGAAGGTGTCGGCCACGAACCCCGGATAGATGGCAGTGATCACCAGGCTTCCGGGGAGGGCTGCCTGATCCATGTTGAAACTGTTGGTGTTGCCGGCCACCCCATAGGCGGCAATGCTGCCATCATTCATCCAGATGCGCGCGACGGCGAGTTGGCTGCTCGGCAGGACAAGCGTTCCGCCCGCCATGTTCAACAGCGCCGCGTGGCTCTCGTTAATTGAAAGGGAGCCGCTGGCCCTCAGAGTTCCTCCCGTAAGATTCACATACGAGCCCGCCACCGGGTTCGTATCTCCGT
Source organism: Verrucomicrobiota bacterium (assembly GCA_037130375.1). GTDB lineage: Bacteria > Verrucomicrobiota > Verrucomicrobiia > Limisphaerales > UBA8199 > JAPLUA01. Next base: position 17,046 of record JBAXTC010000054.1, read on the forward strand.
TTAAGTTCAGATACAGCCCGCCGACGGTGATGGAACCGCCCGAAACATTCAGGGTGGCCGTGCCGCCGTAGCCGCCCACGTCGAGATGGTTGGCGGCCGAAAGGGTTCCGCCACTCACGTCGAGCGTGACGCTCGCGTGTTGACCCACCTTGAAATACGTCGTGTCCAGCGCTCCACCGACCGCAACCGTCATGCCCTTGCTTTGGTAAACCGCGTTCAGGGTCGCGTTGTTGCCGCTGTTGATCAGCGGTTCTCGCACCCCCCACGGCTCCAGGTAAACCGTGTTGCCGGTGGTGGGAACCCCTGGAAGATTGGAGCCGTCAGACTGGAAGTTATCAGGATTTGACCAGGCTTGGGAAGAATTCCCATTCCAATAGCGAGTGGTAACCGGGGGGGGGGCTGAGACTCCGGTCAGGATGATGTTTCCTGGACTGCTAATGCTGTCCACAATCACCGTGCCAGCGCCACCGTAAGCCGTGATGTTGCTGCTATTGATCCAGTACCGGACGTTGCCCAACTGCCTGATATCGGTAACAAAACGGCCAGTTCCGGAAATATCCATGCCCGCCCCACCCGTGGCGTTAATCGAAAGGGCTTCCGCCGTCACCGTCCCGCCCGAGATGTTGACATCGCCGTCAAATCCGCCCGGCCCCATGTTGAGATAACCCCCGATGTTCAGCGCGCCTCCCGTTACCTCCACCGGCAGACTATTCCCCCACACGCCGGTTACGAATGTGGTCGGCGTGGTGAGTTGCCCGCCAGGAATAATGCTCATTCCTACACCGATGGAAATGTAAATGCCATCGACCGTGTAGTTGCCCGCATTGCTGACCACGCAAGGGTTGGCCCCTGGATTGATAATCGCGTTGCCCGCTCCGGTATTGGTTGGAAATCCATTCCCCCAGTTGTTCGTGTCAGCCCAGTCAGTACTATCCCAGCCAGCCCAATACACATCTGCAAACGCTGACGCCCAAAGAGCCATTGAAAACAGAAAGGCCAAGAGCCTTGCCAGGCTCTGCCGCGAGAATGTCATCGATGTTTTCATAATGCCATTGGTTCCGAATTCGCAAGAACCACAGCGGGTTATAACAATCTGCACATGTACACAAAGAACTATGGCAGAACGCGGCACGTGGCGTTAGGACTGAATTGAGTATTTTTAGCACAAAATTGAAATACGGGTTTGCGGCTGTCGGGGCGGTGGGGCATATTGTCCCCATGCCAGACCCGCTGCCGTTCACTCAAATCGCATGGAAGAACTACTACCAATCGGTTCGGCGAATTGTGGCCAAATTTAACCGGAATCATGGAAACTATTGCATCCACGATCACGAGTTTATTGAAATCGTGGTCATCACGGAAGGAACCTGTCTGCATCACAGCGTGCTGGGCGATTCCCGGCCCGGCCCGGGCGACGTGTTTCTTTTCCGGCCCGGTGCCTGGCACGGCTATGCCGAGGTCCAGGGTCTATGCCTCTATAACTGTTGCTTCGATACCGCTTTGCTCGGAAAGGAGTTGAGCTGGATGGCGGACGAACCCTTTCTTGGTCGTCTGCTATGGGCCATTCCCATGGCGTCTCAACAGCATGGCATGGTATCCCTCCATCTGCCCGACCAGGAATTTAATCGGTGCCGCAGGCTGTTCGATGACCTCTGCTCCCTTGCCCAGAAGGACTACCTGAGTCATTTTGGCGATCACCTCGGCCTGCTGGTGCAGATTTTGAGTTCCCTCGCCCGTAACGTGGCGGTGACCTCAGGGAACAAGCCGGTCAAATCGCACCGCGCCGCCGCCGCTGCCCTCAAGCTCATTGATGAGGCTCCCACCGAACCTTGGACATTGACAAGCCTCGCCTCGCGCGCGCATATCGAGCCGACCTATTTTGTGCGTCTTTTCCGCGCCGCTGTGGGTCTGCCACCCATGGCTTATTTGACCCGCCGTCGTTTGGAGCTTGCCACCAATCTGCTGCGCCGCGAGGACCTTCCGGTCGGTGAAGTGGGCGCCTTGTCGGGTTGGCTCGATGCCAACTACTTCAGCCGCTGCTTCCGCGAACATTTCGGCATGTCGCCCTCCAGATACCGCGCCCGGTTTGTGAACGGACAGAAGCAACCCCAACCTGCAATGGCGGAGGATCGCGGACCCAATATCCCATTGGAACGGCAGGGTGAAAGCTCTTGACCCGGCCAACGCCGCAGGGCCAGCAACCGATAGCCACTGCAATTACCCCTGCCAAACCAGGGCGGTTTCAAGAAATCGTAGCCGCCGACGGCAGTCGGCGCACTTTTCCTCGATTATCGGA
>JBAXTC010000540.1:0-5606 GCA_037130375.1 Verrucomicrobiota bacterium
GTCACGGTGACCATGACTTTCTGCTGCACCTTGACCACCTCCGCCGGATCTTTGATGAAGCGGTCGCAGAGCTGGCTGATGTGAACAAGCCCGTCCTGGTGAACGCCGATGTCCACGAATGCGCCGAACGCCGTCACGTTGGTGACGATGCCCGGCAGTTTCATGCCCGGTTTCAAGTGCTCCAGTTTTTCCACCCCAGCCTGGAAAGTGAACACCTCGAATTTCTGGCGCGGATCACGGCCCGGCTTGGCCAGCTCGGTCATGATGTCTGTGAGCGTCGGCAAGCCGACGGCCGGGGTGACATATTTCACAAGATGGATGTTCTGTCGCCGTCCCGCATCGCGCATCAGGTCGTTCACCGAACAGGTCAGGTCACTGGCCATCTGGTCCACGATGGGATAACTCTCGGGATGCACCGCGCTGGCATCCAACGGCTGTTCGCCGTCGCGGATGCGCAGGAACCCGGCCGCTTGCTCGAATGCTTTCGGACCCAGACGGGGAACGTGCATCAATTCAGCGCGCGACTTGAACGGGCCGTTTTCATCGCGGTAAGCCACGATTTTTTCCGCGAGCGCCGAACCGAGACCGGAGACATAGCCGAGCAATTGCTTGCTGGCCGTGTTGAGTTCCACGCCCACGCCATTGACGCAGCTCATCACCACGTCGTCGAGGCTGCGCTTGAGGGCGAACGGATCCACATCATGTTGATACTGACCCACGCCAATCGACTTGGGATCCAGCTTCACCAATTCCGCCAGCGGGTCCATCAGCCGGCGGCCAATGGAGACCGCTCCGCGCACGGTGAGGTCGTGGTTGGGAAATTCTTCCCGCGCCACATCCGAGGCGGAATAAATGGAAGCGCCGCTCTCGTTGACCATGACCACGGGTATCGAGGCTGGAAGTTTGAGCGCCTTGACGAACATTTCGGTCTCGCGGCCCGCCGTGCCGTTGCCGATGGCAATGGCTTCGATTTGAAATGTGCGGATCATTCGCAGCAACGACTCCGCTCCTTCGCGCGCTTGCCCAGGCGAGGAAGCGGTTGGGTAAATGACGTCGTTGTGCAGCAGCTTGCCTTGCCGATCCAGGCAGACGATTTTGCAGCCGGTGCGAAAACCCGGGTCGATGGCCAGGACGTTCTTGCGTCCCAACGGTGAGGACAACAGCAACTCGCGAAGGTTTTCTGAGAACACTCGGATGGCTTCGACATCCGCACGTTTCTTGGATTCAATCCGCATCTCCACTTCAATCGCCTGCCCGAGCAAACGATTGTAACTGTCTTGTACCGCGAGACGGACCTGCTCGGCAGCAGGATATCGGCCGATGACAAAGAGGGGCTCGATCAATCCCAATGCCTCTTCCTCCGGCGGCTGGATGCGCATCATGAGCAGACCCTCGCTTTCGCCACGGCGAATAGCCAGCATCCGATGGCTGGGAATTTTGGCCAGCGGTTCACTCCAATCGAAGTAGTCCTTGAACTTCGCAGCCGCCTCCTCCTTATCCTTATCGAACGAAACCTTCGATTTCACCACCGCCCGGCTCCAGAACAACGCGCGCAGCTTGGCACGGGCCTGGGCATCGTCGCTGATGCGTTCAGCCAGGATGTCGCGCGCCCCCGCCAGAGCGCTGGCCACATCGGCTACGCCCTTTTCAACACTAACGTAGCACTGGGCCTCGGCACTTGGATTGGCGGTGGATTGCTGGCTGAATAGAATGTCCGCCAGCGGTTCCAACCCACGCTCTTTGGCGATGGTCGCCCGGGTGCGACGTTTGGGCCGGTAAGGTTGATAAATATCTTCGAGCGCAGTGAGGGTCTCGGAATTAGCGATGGCGCTTTTGAGTTCGTCGGTGAGGAGATTGCGTTCGACGAGAGATTTCAGGATCGCGTCCCGGCGTTGGTCCAGTTCCGCGAGGCTCAGGAGCCGTTCGCGAATGCTGGTGACCGCCACCTCGTCCAGCGATTCGGTGGCTTCCTTGCGATACCGGGCTATGAAGGGGACCGTGGCGCCCTCGGCGAAGAGTTTGGCGGTGGCGGCGACTTGCCGGGGTTGCACTTTGAGCTCGCCCGCAATCTTAATAATGTGTGCTTCGTTCATTTCAAAACAGATCTGTGGCTATATCCCAGCGCCGCAAGGGCAACTCGCGATCTGCCGGAAACCGCTCCGCGCTGGCTGAAGTTGTTTCACAAGCTTGATTCTCGCTGAATTCCACCTCAGATCAAGCGCTCCTTGACAGCGCTCCTTCCAAGCCTGAGAACTAAAAAGTGCGCGACGAACACTTTCCTGGCACCCTTTCCTTTTCGTTCATGTAGAGGCGAATGCGAATATGCCGATCCTGTTGAAAAACCAGACATCCGCACAGTTGCACGCCACCCTGGCCCATGCTGGGGTGACCCCGCACCTGGCGCGGCGGCTTTTGGCGGCTTCCGTAAAGCGCGGCGAACTGCCCGCCCTGGGCAGCGACCTGACTAGCCGGTTGCGGGACGACCTGCTCGCCATGACGGAGATTCCTCATTTGACGCAGGTCCAGAAAGTCGTCTCGCCGCAGGACGGATTCACCAAGTATCTCTTCCAAAGTCAGAAGAGCGGTCAGTTCGAGGCAGTCCGCATTCCTCTCCTTCACCGGGCCGACGACCTCAAGTATGTGGTTTGTGTCAGTTCCCAGGTCGGCTGCGCCATGGGTTGCGTCTTCTGCGCTACGGGTCGGATGGGTTTTAGCCGCAACCTCGCCGCGTGGGAAATTGTGGACCAAGTCGTCAAAATCCAGGCGGATTCGCCCCATCCCATCCGCGGGGTGGTCTTCATGGGCATGGGGGAACCGCTGCTCAATTACGACGCGGTGATGACTGCCATCCGAATTCTGTCCGAACCGTGCGGGATGGCCATTGCCGCCAAAGCGATCACGCTCTCCACGGTCGGCATCATCTCCGGCATCCGCCGCTTTACGGCCGAACGGCATCGCGCCCGGCTGGTCGTCTCGCTGTCTTCTGCCGACCCACTCCAACGTCGGGAATTGTTGCCGGTCGAACAGGAGAATCCAACGCCGGACCTCATTCAGGCGCTCCGCGAGTATCACGCCGTCAGCGGGCAAAGGGTCACACTGGCCTGGACGATGATATCCGGGGTGAATGTTGGCGAGGGCGACGCCCAGAGGCTGGCAGACTTGACCCGCGGCCTGCCAATCAAGCTCGACCTGATTGACGTCAACGATTCGTCAGGGCGCTTCCGCCCACCCTCGCGTGCCGAATTGGATGCCTTCCGCGATGCGCTCCGCGTGAAGCTGGGCATGCCCGTGGCCCGGCGTTACAGTGGTGGCCAGGATATCCACGGCGCCTGCGGCATGTTGGCGGGCGGCAGGGCGTAATATCGGCCAGGAGTTGAGTGCCAGCCGTTGCTTTCGACCGTGAGGTCGGTTACACTGTGCAGCATGAAAGCGGTTACCCTTCGAGAAGCCGAGGGACAACTTGGAGAGCTCATTGCCCAGGCGTGTCGCGGCGAGTTCATCGTGCTCACCGATGGCGACAAACAGGTGGCATTAGAGCCCCGTGCGCTGCTGGATCTGGAGGAGGACAGCCCGGAATTGGAGGCGAAGCTGTTGAGGGCGGTCAACGGACCGCACGCCCCGTTCTCGGAAGGTGAACTGCGGGAATCGGCGAATAAGGCTCTGCGAGAGCACCGGGCGCGCCGCCAGAAATGACGCTGGTGCTGCATCGCTCGGATGATTTCAACCGCGACTTTGACCTGCAATATCGGTGGTATCTTGAGCAGGCGGGCGAGGTGGTGGCTGAGCGTTACTTGAACGCCGTGCTGGCTACGTTGCGCTTGCTGGCTACCCAGCCCGACTTGGGCCGCCGCCGGAAGTTCCGCCATTCAGCTCTCCGGGGCATCCGCTCGTTCCGGCTGACTTCTCCGTTTGGAGTGCATTTTATTTTCTACCGCCACAATTCCGCCGAGCTTTCTGCCGAGCGGTTGATGCACGGCGCGCGGGACTTGCCACGACGGTTGGTTGAGCCGCCGGGCTTACCGGCGCACTGATCTTACTGATGATTGCTTTTGACGCTGCGCGGGTAAATCTGTGGTTTAACATCTTTCCTTGTCATCATTTCTGAGGCTTACTGATAGGCATTGCAACTGGTGCGGGACTTTAAGCCACGGACGCCAACGACGGGCGATGAAAAAGCCTTCAGCGACTCCGTTAGGTCCGGAGGTGATTCGTCGTGAAAAGCCCAGTGGTTTCAGCTCGGGCCGTTACTTCGCGCGGCCAAGGCGCTCAAGCAGCATCGCCGTAGTGGCTGTCATTCGTGCCGCGTAATGCCCCGAATCCGGCACTGCGAAACGCATAACCTTTTTCGATGCATCACTCTTGCCGTAATGGATGACCGCATCGTTGCCGATGGTAACGTCCACCTCGACAAAACCAAACGCTCCGTTCCCGGCGTCCGCTCCAACCAGCGACTCGAAAACGGCGGTGCACCACAAATTCCGCATGACGGAAAACAAGCGCTGCTTGCGCTCGGGATCAACCGGTGTGGAGAGAAACGAGATCGGGTCAGATCTCTCCTTCTCGATGGCGTAGATGAAATACTGAAGCACTTGCGGCCGGGCATTTCTGAGCAAATCCTCCTGCCTGGCCTGCCAGAAGGAAGCGTGGCCCCGGTTGTGCCACAACCCGCCGTCGAAACAAGGAACCCAGTATATCGGCAGTCCGGACCGCATCAGGCCCACGTAAGCCTGCGGGTCCAGGTTCACGTTGTATTCGGTGAACATTGGATCGGAAGCCTCGCCGATGAAAACCATCAGCTTGTCCACCTTTCGCCGAAACAATTCCGGCTCCCGGTTGAAGGCGGCAACCACATCGCGCAAGCTGCCAACCGAAGTAATGGCCACAGACGCCGGCGACTGGCGCAGCGTCGTCAGGATGAGTTCCACTCCTCGCTGGAATTGCGGCTTCTGGTCGAGCGCTTTGTCATCCGGTCCACGAAGCTTCGCCGCCAATCCGATCGCCGAAGGCACCTTGCGACCGGTGATTCGGTTCATTTGCAACACAGGCACTGTCCCCGGCCGCTCCACCTGGAGCTGGCCCTGGTCCAGGACGACCGCTTTGAGGTCAATCCCCGGCATCGCGTACAATGTGGCAAGATCAAAATGGTCATCCGGATCAAAGTGCGGATGCATCAGATCGGTGCAATGGATGACTGGCAGAAGCGGCCTGCCTGCGTTCTGGAGAGTCCCCGAGCCGCCCGGGTCGCTTTGAACGTGCGCATTGGCCAGACCCGGTGCCACATTCGAGTTAAACGCAGCGGTTTCAGCGCCGAGTGGCGGCGCGCCGCATGCCGCCAGCAACGGTAAAACGAGAACTGCGGCACAGAGCAACAGGCCAACCTTCCGGATTCTGTCAGAGGTCGAGAACAACATGATCCACAAAATGTGTCGCCGAGCTTAAAGTCATGGCGTCACTCCCAGAGAATAGACGAGGCAGCCTGGCATCGGAAAGCAGGAAAACGTCAGCAATTCAGACTTTGGGGAGCAGCGTGGGGCAGATCTCTTGCGCTTGTTCTTGCGCTTGCTCTTGCTCTGCCCCTGCACGGAGTCTCCGACTCCGTGGACCGG
>JBAXTC010000541.1:0-5600 GCA_037130375.1 Verrucomicrobiota bacterium
GCCATCGTAGAAAGGACTTTCCGTATCCGGCTCGGGATCAAGCGAACCTCCAATGCTCAGGTAATATTCCCAAAGCTCGCCACTCGCCTCCCAGCGCTCCAGTGGAGTCATCCCATACCACTCCGCCCATTCGCCGCCCACAATGTCCTCGGGTTGAAGCATGTCGAAAAATCACCGATTTCAAGTCGCTGTTAAAGTATGCTGTTTCTGCAATCAAGTGCAAGGGCTTGCAGGCGTTCACAAAAGCTCCCTTCGGCCATATCGCCTGGCTCAAACACTCACGGCTGCCGCATCTCTGGGCACGTCCCGGAGAACTTGCCCGATAATATGGTCGGTCGTGATGCCTTCGGCTTCCGCTTCAAAGTTCAGGATGAGACGATGGCGCAGAGCGGCGGCAGTAACCGCCTCGATGTCGTCGAAGCTGACATTGAAGCGGCCCTGGGTGAGCGCGCGGACTTTGCCGGCCAGCAACAACGTCTGGCCGCCGCGCGGGCTGCTGCCGAAGCGCAGGTATTGGCTGGCAATTGGCGACGCCGTCTGAGTCTTCGGATGCGTCGCCAGGACGAGGCGCACGGCGTAATCTTTGACATGCGACGCCACGGGAACCTCACGCACCAGTTTCATCAGGTCCAGCAATGCCTCGCGGCTGAGCACTCTTTCCACCTTCACGCCCTCGCCGGTGGTGGTGCGCGAGAGCACTTCGCTCAACTCCTCGGCGGACGGATAGCCAACGAGCACCTTGAAGAAGAATCGGTCGAGCTGCGCTTCGGGCAGCGGGTAGGTGCCTTCCTGGTCAATCGGGTTTTGCGTCGCCATGACGAAGAACGGCTCCACCAGCTTGCGAAGTTCGCCGCCCGCGGTGACCTGGTGCTCCTGCATCGCTTCCAGCAACGCCGATTGGGTCTTCGGAGTGGCGCGGTTGATTTCATCCGCAAGAACCAGATGCGCGAAGATCGGGCCGCGCTGAAACTGAAACTCGCGCCGGCCACCGGGAATCTCCATGACGATGTTCGTGCCCAGAATATCCGCCGGCATCAGGTCGGGCGTGAACTGGATGCGGCTGAATGAGAGGTCGAGCACGTCGCTGAGCGTGCGCACCAACAGCGTCTTGCCCAACCCCGGCACCCCTTCGAGCAGCACGTGGCCGCCCGCGAACAGGGCGATGAGCGTGCATTCGACAACGGCGTCCTGGCCGACAATAACCTTGCCGAGTTCCGCCCGCAACGCTGAGTGGGCCTGGCGAAAGTTGTGGATTTGGGTTTCGGTATTCATCTTCCTGATTTCCAAATTACTTCTTCAGATCATCAAAATAGTCCCGGACGGCGCCCTGGTAGGCGCGGGGGACTTTATCCTGGCTCAAGGCGCTTTGGGCCTCGGATTGTGCGGTGGCGGCAGCTTCCTCGTAAGTCACCTTGCTCTGGCCTTTGATGCTGACCCCTTTGAGGGTGATGCTCGGCATCGGCCCGCCGGAAGTGAATTGGCCTTTGATCTTCGTCGGCCTCAGCGCGTCGCTCAGCTCGCCCTCGCCGCGGTCGGTATGGCCCCGCTCGTCCATGTCGGGTCGGACAATGCCCGAATTGTCCCAGCGATCATTCCACTTCCCGTCCCATTCGGCAGTCCCATCCGACCAAGTGCCAACGCCGCTGCCCGGCTTGCCGCCGCGGGGGTTAAACCCCGGCTTGTTGCATGAGCCCCATCCCTGGCACGAGCCAATGCACATCGAGGCTTTATTCATGTTGTCCAATGTGGCCATCAATGCCTGCGCGTCGCCCAGTTGCTGCATCAGATTCCCCAATTCGCTGGCAGCAGCGGCGAGATCCTTGGCGGCGGCGGGTTTGTTGCCAGCCTGCGCCTGCCCAACCGCGCTTTTCAAATGGTCGGCCACCTTGCCGTAGTTGCTGGCGGGCTCGACCGCCTTGGAGACTTCCTGGAGAATCTTCTCGAGTTGCTCCGGGGATAGGTTGGACGACTTCAACTGATTGACCATCTTCTGCAACGACATTTGCGCAGCCTCGGGCTGCCCGTTCTTGAGCTGCTCGGCCAGATCCTTGCCCATCTTCTCCATCTGCTGCTGGAGTTGCTGCAGCGACTTGGCCATGTCGCGCAGCTTCTCGAGATCTGTCAGAGAAGACTCCAAATCCTTGAGGACAAGATCGGTCTGGTTAGCCGCCAGCGCGGCGATGGCCTCGTCCAGTTGCGGCATCTCGATACCCATGTCCTGCATTTGCTTCGACAGCGCGGAAAGAGACTCCGAGAGTCTCTGCCGCTCGGCTTCCGTGCCGGGAGAATTCTTGTCCGCCATGCCTTTGGCGGCTTCCTTAAGGTTTTCCAAATCCTTCTTGAGCTTGTCCAAGGCTTCGGGATTGCCCGTGGGGGTGCCCAATTGCTTTTGCAGAGATTCGAGCTGCTTTTGCATCCCGGCCGCCGTCTGCGAATCATTCCCGGTCGAAGCCCGCGCAGCCCGCTCCAGTTTTTTCAGCGCCGGATCTTTCCCCATTTCCTTAAGTTCGTCTTTGAGCTTCTCGGCAACGTTGGCCAAATCCTTAAGAGCCTCACTTCGGGTCAATACCTTCTTGGTAAGTTGGTCACCCAATTCGGTGACGGCGTCCAGCGCTTTCTGGGTCGGTTCCAGGACTGGCGGACGCTTTTCCAGGCTGTGCCGCGTCAAATCGGCTAGTTGCTTGCCAATTTCCTTGATATTCTGCTGCTCGGCCTTCTTCTGCAAATAACGCTTGCTCCGGTATTCGGGGACGAACCCCAAGCCGGCGCCCAAGGCCAGGATCACCAGCGCCCAACGTGTGGCCCTGGTCAGACGAAACGGCACCATCCGACGCAAGTCCAGCCCTTTCACATGGTTCACCGCATCGGTGACCACGAGGTCGCGCCAACTGCTGCCCTCCTTCGCAGAGGCGACCTCCAAAGCGGTGCTCAGCCGCTCCTGCAAATGCTGCCGCCCGTCCACCCATCGGGCAACTTCGTTCAAAACCGGCTTGTGCCAGCCGCCGATAATGAGTCCCGCCAGCGCGCATAGAAACGGCGCGACCGTGGCGATTGTCAGCGTCCAAAGCGGCAGCGGAAGCAAATGCCAGGCGCCGATCAGAAGGAGAGAAAGCACGGCCCCCACCAGCAGGCCCTGCCATAAACCCCGTAACGCCCGCGCCCAGCGGCGGCGCCGGGCCGCCTGTTCGAGCGCCGATTCGATGATTTGAAGTTCGCTCATGGCTAACATTAAACGTGGAGCACCCGCCCCGGTTTGACCAGTTCTAAATCGTTAGACAGGCGTGCCGGCAAAGCGTTCCGCTAAAAGCTGCACCCAATTTCTTCGCGTCTTCGCTGTTAAAACCATGGCTGCAGGAGATGAACAGGGAAGGCTGGAAGACGGGAAGGTTGACTACTGGCACCCGCTCGGTCGCTTCCCATCGAGGGCCTGAGGTGAGCCATTCACCAGGAGACCAATCAGGTAGTTGGTGTCCAGGTGGATCATGCCGGCGGACGGTCTTCTGCAGCCAGCCGCTCATCATGCAATTCGTTGAAGTATTGCTGAGCCTGGTCAGGCATCAGGCGGGCTTCCGCTTGCAATCGACGCAAGGCCTCGCGCGGTGACAGGCATTCGTCCAAGAACGGGGGGCTTGACGCAGCCACAGGCCGCAGTTCCACAACCGCGTCGCCCTTCCGGATGCGGATATCCTCACCGGCGATTGCCAACTCCAACCATTGCCCCAAACCGCTCACCGCTTCTTCGAGGCTCAACGTTCTCATGTATTTAAGTTTACGCGAGCGGTAGCGTCAGGGCAAGTTGCTTTCCCGTCGCACTTGTTCTCCGCCCCATGCTATGGTAGCATTTCACCAAGACAAAACCAAATTCTTATCAGATCAGTTATGAGCAATTCGCCCCTTCTGACCACTCTGATGGTCCTGCTGGGCCTGACGCCGCTCTCGCCGGCTTACGGCCAAATCGTGCTCCATGCCCCCTACTCGACGTATTACTCGATCTCGGACCTGGGGGCCGTTTCCGATGTGCCGACCCCCTACGGCGGCATGACTTTCAAGGCGGACGATCCCAACACTCTCCTCATTGCGGGCGGCGCCAACTCCTCGGCTGGCCAGCTCTTTGCCGTCAGTGTGGCGCGCGACGCCGACGGCTACATCACCGGTTTCACCGGCCCGGCGCGGCTCTTCGCTGACGCGCCCAACAATGACGGGGGCGTCGCCTACGGCCCGGGCGGCGTGTTGTTCCTGTCCCGCTATCCCAATAATGAGCTGGGCGAGATCAAACCTGGCCACCTCATGACTGACCGCGTCGTTGATCTGTCGCAGCATGGTGTCAGCGCCTCGCCTGGCGGGTTGAACTTCGTGCCTCCGAACTGGCCCAATGAGAATCGCCTTATCCTTTGCGGCTATAGCGACGGCAAGTTTTACTCCGTCGGATTGAAAGTTGATGGGCTCGGCACCTACGGGATCACCAACGTGACGTTTGAAACGCAAATTGACGGGCAGCCCGAGGGGTTCATCTTCGTGCCGCCCGGCTCACTGCTTTTCTCCAACTACAACTCCATGCTCGTCTGCAACTACAGCGCCGGGGAAATCGATGCCTTCAATCTCACCACCAACGGCGCGCCGCAGCCCGGCACCAAAAGTGTCTTCATCTCGGGCTTGAGAGGCGCTGAGGGTGCGGTCATTGATCCTGTCTCCGGTGACTTTCTGTTTTCGACCTTTGGCGGCGGTGACCGCGTGATCGCCGTGCACGGTTTCAACCGGCCGCCCACCGTGTCGATGGTGAGCCCCACGAACAATGCCACTTGGCTTTGCTGTTTGCCAAACTCGCTGGTCGCAGTGGCCAGTGACGACGGGCTTGTGACCAGGCTGGAGCTGCTCTTGGATGGCGTCCGGATCGCCGAGAGTGCCGGCTCACCGTTGATGACGACGTGGGAAACCAACAAGCCGGGCGCCTACACCTTTGCCGCCCGTGCGACGGACAACGGCGGCGTGGTCTCCACGTCCAGCCCCGTGGCGCTCAACATCGTCGCCCCGGCCCTGAACACGATTCTCCCCGCTGGCTTCAACGCTAAACGCTCGTTTCGGCTGTGCGGCAACGGCGAAACCAACTGGAGCTACTTCATGCAAGCGACGACCAACTGGAGCAACTGGGCAACTCTGGGCGCAATGGTCCGCACCAATGGCATCCTGGAGTTCTCCGACCCCGACGCCGCGAACCAGCTCTCCCGCTTTTACCGCATGTACCGCTGACGCCAGGATGGGATCAATTAGTCCCGGTCAGCGATTGGATTGAGATCGGCGCATTTGCCAAACCCGAAAAAGGCCAGCAATACGGCAGAACCCTTTACCGCGAACGTTTCTTGATGAAAGTCGGCCAATGCACCTATCGCTTCACCGTCGCTGAACTCCCGGAAAAAGCCGGAATCGACCCATTCCTGCTCTTGATCGCGCGTCGCGTCAATCGGGCGCGAAGCAAGAAACCAAATTCCAGAACTGTTCAGGTGTGGGTCAGAAGAGCGGGTGGTGTCGGCCAACCCCAACGGGGTTATGGCCCGATGGCGGAGTGGGGACACAACCCCGTTGGGGTTGAAAATCGCACGGAC
>JBAXTC010000542.1:0-5589 GCA_037130375.1 Verrucomicrobiota bacterium
TCCGCGCTCCAATTACCCAGGGTGGTGGTTTTGGAAAAATCTGAGATGCGCACCCACCCAGCAATTCTCGATGAACCCACCGCGGTTCATGGGAAGTTGCCATGTGTCATGGGGTGGATTTACTCAGAGGTGCGGGCAATCTGCATGAACTCGAATTCAGCGCGAAAGCCACTCCCTTTCGGACTGCATGCATAGAGGCCGCAGGACGGCGGCGCGACGCTCTCGATGTTCAAATGCGCGATTCGCATCTGGTTCCAGCCGGCATTTTCGTTTGATGCGAACTCGATGATGAAGTCCAAATCCTCTTTGCGAATCCGCAGGCAAACTTCGCGGGTCTCGCGCGGGAAATCCTGCACGGACCAGTCCGAGAAGCCGTGATTCGTGACCACGGCGCCGAGTCGGGCAGGTCCCTGCGGTTCATGTTCGACCGAGGCCTTGATCCAGCACATCGGGCCAACGCGGATCATCAGGCCGGCTTGGTCGTATTGATGCACCGGATGAAACCGGACTTTGGTTGTGATCGAAAAATCCCCAGCAACTTCGATGGAAAGAAAATGCCCGTTGTCCGCCCGGAAGCCGTAGTGGGTCTGCTGCCAGAAGTCGGTCGGCGTCGCCGGTTGAACGACCAGCGCGGGAAGCGCCGGTTCCACCCGCCAGGCCGGCGGCGGATTCAGCCAGCGCAGACGCGGATCGATGGCGGGCTGATTGAAACGCTCATCGAGGATTACGGTGGTTGTCTCGGGTCGTTGCACGTTGGAGTCACTTGTACCTTTTTGAGCGTCAAAGCGCCAACCAGGAAACCACAGATGCGGACTTGCATGAAGAGGTCTTACCAGCCACATTGTGAGAGAAGCCATGATGCGCGGCCGAACCAGATTACTTGTCGCACCCGATGCCGGAGTGTCATTCTTGCTTCATGTCGGACGACATTGGCGCAGCGCCACTGAGGGCGGCCTGCCACGGAGTGCATCGAAAATATAGAAGCTTGATATGTTCAAAAAAGCAGTTTTCCCCGGGAAATATATTCAAGGCGTCGGTGCCATAGGCGAATTGCCCGCACTGATAAAATTGCTGGGCAAACAGGGGTTGATATTGGCCTCGCCCTCGGTGATGGACAAGGTCCTTCCCGCCTGCGGCATCGATTTGAAGGCGCAGGCCATCCACACCGAATCATTTCGCCGCGAGTGTTGCGAGGCTGAACTGGCCCGGGTGTCGGGCATCATTGCGCAAAAACAGGTGGATGTGCTTGTCGGCATGGGTGGAGGGAAGACCATTGACACGGCAAAAATCGTTGCCGATCGGGCGGGCATTCCCGTGATCATTATCCCCACCATCGCTTCGACCGATGCGCCGTGCAGCGGGTGTGCGGTGCGGTACTCAGCGGACGGGATTTTCGAGGCGGTGAGCTATCAAAAAGGCAACCCGGCGGTGGTTTTGGTTGATGTGGGTATCATCGCTGCGGCGCCAACGCGTTTTCTTGTGGCCGGGATGGGCGACGCGCTGTCAACCTGGTTCGAAGCCCGGTCCTGCGACCGCACGCAGGCGGCGAACGAGTGTGGCGGATATAGCACAGCGGCAGGACTTCACATTGCCAGGCTCTGTTATGAAACACTGCTGGCCTATGGTGCAGCGGCTAAAATCGCCAGCGAGCGGCACATCGTCACACCGGCTTTGGATCATATTGTCGAGGCCAATATCCTCTTGAGCGGACTCGGGTTTGAAAGCGCCGGATTGGCGACCGCCCATTCCATTCACAACGGTCTGACCGCCCTGGCGGAAACCCACTCGTTCTACCATGGCGAAAAAGTCGCCTTTGGTGTTTTAGCCGGGCTCCAGCTCACTGACGCGGCCACAGACGAATCGAAAACTGTTTTTTCGTTTTGTGAGGATATCGGTTTGCCGACCACGCTGGCGGACATCGGTCTAGGCAAAGCCGACCAGGAAAAACTGATGGTGGCGGCCGAAAAGGCCTGCGCTCCCGAGCAGCCCATCCATCACGAAGCGGGCATCATCACTCCCGACAGAGTTCTCAATGCCATGCTCGCGGCGGACGCCATTGGCCAGGCAAGATTACAAGCCCGAAGAGCACAGTGCGGTGGATGACACTACTGCAAACCTGGGTGGTAGAGACAGGCGCGGCACCCGTCCTACGGAACAGTCACGGTTTAGCCCTGTGCCGCCGCAAGAAGTTCTTTGGCCCACGCCGATTCTTCGTCGGGCAGCGGAGGGGAGGGCGGGCAGGCATAGTTGAGGACTTCGGAGTAGCGGCCGCGTTCGTAGCACTGGTCCACGAGCACTTGAAGGTCCAGCGCGACGTCGAGGCTGGGGTGGCGCAGCGGGACGCGGATGGCCGGCAACCGCTGGCGCAGGGGCAGCACGTAGAATTCGCATCGGCTCAGCCGGGGTGGCCGGGTGACGGCGACATAATGATAGACCCGCCCCGGGAGTCCCGGCTTCAACAAGGAACGGTTCGGCAGCGCCCAAGCCCCGCCGCGCAGCAGGTCAATTTCCACCACGTTGATGCCGCCGCGCAGGTAGTCGAACCGTTTGCGTTTCCAGTTCGCGCGTGACTCGCCCTCTTCCTTGTTCGACGGCGAGAGCAATTCAATGGCGGTGATGACGTGCGCCCGGCTGTCCACGATTTCGATGTGTCGGAGCACCTGCTGGCCATAGTCAATGACGGTCGGCTCCGCTGCGACCACCGGCTGGCCATCCCGCCCGAGCACCGTTCCCGCCGGACGATCCCACGACTCGGTGATCGCGATGTCGGGCAGATAATGGCGAGCCTTTTCCTCGTCCGCGTCAATTGCCAACCGCTCGTCCACCCGAGCCTGAAAGCCGGGCGGCAGTTCGGCGTTGAGTTGGTCACGGGCATAAACGAGCAAACTGGCATGGACATCCCGCCAGTATTCCTCCAGCCACGGGTTCATGCCCGGAAACGGATTCTTCATAGCTGCACTAATACCATTTGGAGGGCCGATCCGCACGGCAAATGTGAACTGATAAGCTCCCACCCTCGCCTGCGGAGGCTGATCTTGGAAGAAACTATCAGTTTCTTGAGAGAAAACTAACCACGGAGTACGGGAAGCCGGGGGCCGCTGCCGTCAAGGCTGCGGAGTCTAAAACTGGCGCAAGTGGGATCGCTGCCGGCCACACCTTGCAGCCGGTCAAAAAACCCGAGCACTTTCAAGCGCATCCGCTCCAGCGCTGGCTGATTCATCGCAATCCCGCGCATCCCTACCGGCAGTTGGCCACCAAAGCGCTACGCAATCTGCCCAAATGGGGCATCGATTTGCTGGAATTGAAATCTCATTTGCAGCCGGTCGCCAAAGCCATCGGCCGAAAATTCGCGGAGCGACTGATCCTGGCCGGACATCTGCCGCCCACAGAAATCAACGATGGCATTATCCTTACCGAAGCTGCGCTGGCGGAGATCCCGGTCTTGGTAACACGGGACAAACACCTGCTGGACATCGACGAAGTGGATTTGTTGGTCTGTCTTCAGGAAGCCGACCTCTCGCCGGTGAAGCCGCTCCATCCCCGATTACTCTGGCGGGCCATTCAAAGCTGATGGCTGAGTTTGATCTTTGCCGGCTCAATACACATGAAAGGGTTGGTCCGAGAAATGACAAAGCATTGCACCAATTGAGGAATGTGAGTTGTAATTGGAAGCATGGCCCGTCCATTATTTGAGGCATGGCAATAAACCGCAGTTTATTCGACAACGTGCCTCTTTGGAGTCTCGCGGTGCCCATAGCGGCCTGTGTCACGCTGGCGGTGAGCGGGGGAAGCTCACCCGGCTGGGTTCTGCTCTCTTGTGCAGCCACTGCGCTAATTGCTTCCGTCCTCGTCGCTGTGCATCACGCCGAAGTGATTGCGCATCGCGTTGGCGAGCCTTTTGGGACGTTGGTGCTGGCTTTGGCGGTCACCGTGATCGAGGTCTCCCTAATCGTCTCCATGATGCGCTCCGCCGGTGCAGCGGCAAGCTCGCTGGCCCGCGACACCGTGTTTGCGACGGTGATGATTATCTGTAACGGGGTCGTTGGCCTGTGCCTGTTGGTGGGGAGCTTGCGGCACCATGTGCTCGCCTTCCGAGTGGAAGGAACCACCCCGCCGTTGGCGGTCTTGACCACCCTCACCACCTTGACGCTGGTCCTGCCAACGTTTACCACATCCACCCCCGGACCAACGTTCTCTTCTGCCCAGCTTGTTTTTGCCGGTGTGATTTCGTTGGTGCTCTACACGGTTTTTGTCTTTGTGCAAACCGGGCGTCATCGCGACTTTTTCCTGCCTGAAGGGGCCGAGTCGGAGGATGCGCACGCAGTGCCGCCTGCGGTGTTTGTCGCGTGGTTGAGTTTCGCGCTGTTGCTGGTTTCCCTTGTCGCTGTGGTTGGCCTTGCCAAGGTGCTGGCTCCCAGCATTGAGAGGGCAGTCGCAGCGGCGGGAATGCCCCAAGGTGTCGTCGGCGTCGCCATCGCACTCATGGTGTTGCTGCCCGAAACATGGGCCGCCGTGCGGGCAGCCGCCCGCAATCGAATGCAAATCAGCTTTAATCTGTCGCTAGGCTCCGCTCTCGCCACCATCGGCCTGACCATACCAGCCGTGGCGGTCACTGCCATCGCTCTCGGGCTACCGCTCTCTCTGGGCCTGCCTGCCAAGGAAGTCGCCCTGCTGGCGCTCACCCTCCTGCTTACGTCGATGACCCTGACCGGGGGGCGAGCCACAGTGCTTCAGGGAGCCGTGCATCTCGTCGTGTTCGCCGTGTTCTTGTTCCTTGCGATGGTGCCCTGACCGCGAGCAGGCCCAGTCGGGTGGGCTGGAGGGTCGCCGCGAAGCCAGTGGCATTGCGGAAGGTTATGCTGCTGCCGGATTGCGAAGCGGGTCTCTGGGTGCGCGCTCTTGCAATAGAGGGCGGCGCATTGTACAAGCAACCTGTGCCTGCCACACCCAAAGCCACGGTCGAAGAAGTGCCCGCTGCGAGCCATCGGTCGCTGACCCGTTTTGCGTGGCTCTCCATCGCCGCCGCCCTTCTCACCATCGGGCTGAAGACGGCAGCCTACCTGCTCACCGGTTCGGTCGGCCTGCTCTCCGACGCCATCGAATCGTTCGTCAATCTTGTGGGTGGGATTATGGCCTTGGCCATGTTGACGGTGGCAGCGCGACCTGCCGACGAGGACCACGCCTTTGGGCACGGCAAGGCGGAGTACTTTTCCAGTGGCGTCGAGGGTACGCTCATCCTCCTTGCAGCGGTGAGCATCGGAATCGCTTCTGCGCAACGCCTCATCACTCCCAAGCCGCTGGAACAGGTGGGTTTGGGATTGGGAGTGTCGGTGGTGGCCTCGCTGGTCAACCTCGGTGTGGCACTCCTGCTGCTCCGGGTGGGACGGAAGTACAACTCCATCACGCTGGAAGCCAACGCGCAACACCTGATGACGGATGTATGGACCTCGGTGGGAGTAGTTGTGGGTGTCGGCGCGGTCGCTTTGACAGGCTGGCAACGCCTCGACCCCATCGTGGCGATGGGGGTTGCAGCCAACATTGTCTGGACGGGCATTAGCATCGTCCGACGTTCCATTTCGGGTCTGATGG
>JBAXTC010000543.1:0-5573 GCA_037130375.1 Verrucomicrobiota bacterium
GCGGCGTGTTCGCGGTCGCCGTCGTTTTCAAGACCTTCGATGAACATGCCTTTCTTGAGCGCCTGCAAGACGTGGCAGCTTTCGTGGAAGAAGGTGAACCAAAGGTGGTCGTCGCTCTTAAAGCGCAAGCTCAGTTGAATGAGGGCCTTGTCCGGGGTGAGCCAATGGGTGGCGCCGCTGACGCGGAGTTTCTTGAGTTCGGGGGTAAAAACAAGCGCGACACCGGCGGCAGCACACAATTGCTTCATGCGGGGCTGGAAGACCGTGGGGTCGGTCAAGGTGAGTGAGCGAATGGCGTCGAGGGCGGCGCGGAATTTATCAGCGTGAAAGGGCTGGGTTTGGGTGGCCTGGCCGTCGAGTTCGCCCTTGCGCAGCCAGGAGGCGGCAATGCCAAGGTCGGTGCTGGAGACGCGGGACTTGCGGAACGCGACGGTGAAGGATGACCAACGGCTTTCCCAGAGGCCGGTGGAGGCAACGCCGAAGAAGGAGAGGGCGGCTTTGAGGGTGACGGCGAGGTCGGCAGAGGCGGGAAGCCACCGCTTGTCCTGCATTTCTTTGAATGGGATGCGCTTAAGCCAGGCGAGTTCCGTTTGGAAGTGCTCGCGCTCGGCCTTGCGGGCGAGAAACTCCTGATAATTGCCGTCGAGGCTGATCCAAAAAGCGGCGGGGGTACCGAGAACGGTTTCCAGCTTCAAGGCGGTTTCGGCGGTGATGGGGGCGACGCCCTGGATAATTTGGTTGATGGTCTTGCGGCTCAGGCCGACACGGTCGGCGAGGTCAGACTGGGTCATGCCGAGGGCCTCCAGTGTCTCGGCCAGGGAGTCACCGGGGGGTGTGCGGTCCTGCGGCGCGTAACGGAGTGATGCGTTGTCAGCCATGATAGTCTAGTATTTCGAGAACGGTTATTGCTGTAACATTGGTCCAGTCGATCCCGCCGTCGTCTTTGCAGGGAACGGGATCGTGGAGAGGTTCAAACAGCAACCGGTAAGGATGATCGAGGTCCACGGCCAGCTTGCCTTTCAGGTTGCCGGTCAACTCGTGACATCGCGCGCCGGGCAACTGCCTCATCATCCCCAGGTTCGCCACCGCCGCCAGTTCGTCCAGCCGGCGGCGGAGCAACTTGCCTCGCCTCTCGCCCCATTCCCGATGGGCACTCGCGATGGTTTGCGTGTGCTTGCGGAACTTCGTTGTGCGGAAATATATGTCCATGTCGCCGGGGTTTCAAGGATTTTGTTTACCTATTTGGTTACACTTATGTTTCGACCAGGTCCACATTGACGGGCCGGGATTCGCCGACGTTGCCGGTAGCGATTTTGAGTGGTAGGCGAACGGGTTGGTGAACTGAGAAAGATTTAGCCGCGACGCGCTGTCGCGGGTTTTCGAGTTAGTCATGGTTTTGCGGGAGCCGGCTGCTATCCACCCTGGTGCAAAAGGCGCGTCTGGACACTGCGGCCAAAGCCGCGGACGGCTCGCGGTCCGGTGGTGGAGTGAGCATGCGCCCCCGAGAGCTGTTGTGACGCCCGAGTCCTTGTCGTGCCGGTGAGGTTGTGCTAGTATTTCGAGAACGGTTATATTGGTCCAGTCGATCCCGCCGTCGTCTTTGCAGGGAACGAGATCGTGGAGAGGTTCAAACAGCAACCGGTAAGGATGATCGAGGTCCATAGCCAGCTTGCCTTTCAGGTTGCCGGTCAATTTCGGTTACACTTATGTTTCGACCAGGTCCACATTGACAGGCCGGGATTCGCCGACGTTGCCGGTAGCGATTTTGAGTTGGTAGGCGAACGGGTTGGTGAACTGAGAGAGATTTAGCAGCGACGCGCTGTCGCGGATTTTCGATCGAGAAAGGGAATGATGGCGCCGCCCCCCGCTGCCTATTCAGTCTGGTCGCCTGCTGCGCCGGGCGGTTGAGGCAAGCGCCGCGCCAAGTCGCGCGCGCCGTGGTTGCGGAGCGCCAGGCTCATGCGCCGGCGTTTTCGCGCCGGACTCGTTCGGCGATGGCATCAGATCCAGGCGGGAATAAGGGGTAAACGGTCCCTGCACCCCTTTCAGCAACTCAGCCTCTAATTCAGAGCTGTCCTGCTCAAGGTCAAAGCTCGGTGGGCGCGCGGTTGACCGGGGTGAGCATCAAGGGCCATTCAGTTCCTTTGCCCGGCGGTGCAAGAGGCACTCTGCGCCCGGGGCCAAACCCCCTCGGGTCGAGGCGGAACGAGCTGGCAGGGGTCCGCACGGCGCCGGCTGAAGCCGGCGCTCCGTTCCTCCAGGATACGGCGATGGTGGGACTGCCAGGACGCACCCATCCAAATCCCGCCAGGATAATTTGGATTGGCAAACCTGGTCGGTGAGCCTAACGTTTTCACATGAGCGTAGTCACGGGAATTAGGAATGCTTTGAAGCAGTTGCCGATGCAGGAGGCGCAAAACATCGCCCAATGGCTGCAGAAATACTTGGAGCACCAAGGCGACACCAAGGCCACATCGGCCAGCGAAATACCCGTCAGGTTGCCCGACTACGCGGCCCGAAGACGAATGATGTTTGGCGACAAGGTCCTGCCAAACATGGTTCTTCTGGGCCGTGAACAGGAACGCTGGTGAACCTCGAACGGACTGAACGATGAACGACGAAACGAATATGAACGATCCACTGAATCTAACCCGCCGCCAATTCCTCCAGGATACCAGCAAGGCCGCCACCACTCTGGCCGCCGCCTCGGCTTTCGCCCCGGCCCTGCTTGCGGCCAAGTCTCCCAACGAAACGATCGGTGTGGGCTCTATCGGCCTCGGCACTCTGGGCGGCGACCTGATCACCTCCGTCGTGGCGGTGCCGGGCGTCAAAGTGGTTGCGGTCTGCGACGTTTACGGCCCTCATCGACAGAAGGGCATCGACCGCAGCCAGAACCCGGATGTGAAGGCATACGTGGATTACCGCGAGCTGCTGGCCGACAAGAATGTGGACGTCGTAGTCATCGGCACGCCCGACCACTGGCACTGCCAGATGGTGGTGGACGCGGCGAAAGCCGGGAAGGACATCTATTGTGAGAAAGGTTTTTCTCACACCATGCCCGAGGCGAAACGCATGCGCGCCGCGATCAAGAAGAGCGGGGTCGTCTTTCAGCTCGGTCATCATGCGCGCCAAAGCACCGCCGCTTTGCAGGCGAAGGAATTGATTGCGCAGGGCATTTTGGGCCCAATCACCCTCGTGCGCACGGGCCGCTTCATGAGCAGCGACCCGGCGCATCCTACATGGCGCTGGTACGGCTACTACAGCCAGTGGAACCGCCCTGATCCCGCCCAGGTGGTCAAGGATGTGAACTGGAATCTCTGGCTCGGACCGGCGCCGAAGATTCCCTGGAACGAGCGGCACTTTTGGCACTGGCGCTGTTATTGGGCTTACGGCACCGGCCAGGCGGGCGACCTGCTTTCACACGAGCTGGATTTCGTTCAGTACATCCTGGGTCATGGCATCCCGGACAACTGCTATTGCGCCGGCCTGAACGCGCTGCTGAACGATGACCGCGAGGTGCCGGACACCTGGATGGCAACCTATCAGTTTGAAAAGCTTGGCCGAACCGTCACTTTCACCGGCAGCATGAACACCAATGCGGGCCAGCCCGTGGAAATCTGCGGCAAGGAGGCGACCCTGCGCTTCGACGGCATCGCGCATGACGTCAACAGTTTCACCATCCGGCCAGAAGGATACAACCAGCGCAAGGATATCCCATCCGAATACGAACGCGGCAAGACCCCAGGCCAGCCGAACCACATGGTGGATTTCTTCAACTGCGTCCGCAGCCGTGGGACACCGAAATGCCCCGTGGACGAGGCATTCGTTGAAACCGCCACTTACCTCATGTCGGTCGAGTCATACAAGCAGAAACGCCGGGTGCGGTGGGATGCAGTGAAGGAGGAAATCGTCTAAGCATATCTTTTTATGCCCTCTTTTATGCCATCTCACTCATCGATCTCGCGCCGCCGTTTTCTGCTTCAGGCGGCAGTTGCAACTTCAGCGCCGTTCATTCTTCCAAGCTGGGCGGCACAAACCGCGCCGAGCGACCGGATCAACCTCGGCTTCATCGGACTCGGCGTCCAGGGCCGTGGGCTGATGGCCGGTTTTTTGGGTCGGCCAACCACTCAGGTCGTGGCGATTTGCGACGTGGATGCCAACCGGCGCGAGGATGGCCGAAAGCGCGTTGATGCGTATTACGAGCAGAAGACGGATCGTGGCTCTTATAAGGGCTGCCGGGCGTTTGAAGATTTCCAGGAACTCGTTTCCCTCGCCGACCTTGACGCGGTGGTGATCGCAACGCCTGACCACTGGCACGCTCCCATCGCCATCGCCGCCGCAGAATCTGCCAAAGACATCTATTGCGAGAAGCCGCTGAGCAAATCCGTCCACGAGTCGCGAGCGATGGTTAATGCGGTCCGCAAGAAAAACCGCGTCTTTCAGGTTGGATCGATGCAACGTTCCATGCGAGAATTTCGAGTCGCCTGCGAACTTGTCCGCAACGGAGTGCTGGGGAAGATCGACCATGTCGATGTCACCGTGGGTGGTCCAGCGGTGCCTTGCGATCTGCCCGAGGAAACCGCGGAACCGGGACTCAACTGGGACTTCTGGCTTGGGCCGGCCCCAAAACGCCCCTACAACTCAGTGTTAAGTCCGCGGTGCTGCAGCCAAAAGTGCAGCTCTATCGGAGCACTGATCATTTGAGCGACTGGCTCAGCGCCATTCGCAGTCGCAAGCCACCCGTCTGCGACGTTGAAACCGGGGCGCGCACCGCCAACGTCTGCAACCTGGTCAACCTTGCGTACTATCATGGACAGCCGATGAAGTGGAACCCCTCGAGCGAGACATTTGTCGGCGGCACGGGGGATGAGCGATGGCTTGATATTCCGCAACGCGCCCCTTGGAAGCTGGCATGACATCCGTGTGGTCGGGCAATCCTAACAACGCTGACATCTGAAGCGCTTAACGTTGATTTCCTGACGGTCTGTCGCCCATGAGCCACGCGATGGCGGGTTGCCAGCGTAAAGGCCTGGGCAGAGACGAGCGTGGTGGCAGCGTGTCAAACGTCAGCAGTAACGGGGTTGCCTCACGATATTCCGCCGCCGCCGCCGCGAGCGCGCGAACTTCGCGCTCGTAAGTGGCGGGGTCGCTGACATCGGTGCAGACTTGAATCAAGATCGAGCCGCCTTCGGGATTGCGCGCAAAGAAATCCACCTCGTAGCCCGCGCGGGTGCGAACGTAGTCAACTTCACAGCCGCGTCGTTCCAGTTCCAGGAATACAGCGGTTTCGAGGGCGTGGCCGAGATTGACGCGGCCGGTTCGCTCGTAGAGTGAGATGATGCCGGGGTCAATGGGATAAGCCTTGCGGGGATTAACCATGCGCTGCCGCTCGGAGGCCGTATGCAGGGATACGGTGCGCACAAGGAAGGCATCCTCCAGATGGGCAAGGTAATCGTGTAAAGTATTCTTGCCGACCGGCAGGCCCTGGGATTTGAGCGTGTCGAAGAATTTCTGCACGCTGAACGTCCCGGCGGGATTGCCGAGCAAGTGGCGTTGCAGCCAGCGCAGCGCCG
>JBAXTC010000544.1:0-5559 GCA_037130375.1 Verrucomicrobiota bacterium
CAATCCGACATGCCGCTCCTGACGGAGCTTGGTTCTCGTGGGATCGCCTCAGCTATAAACATGCCGCTCCAAAAGATTCTACCGTTTGGGAGCGGGGCTTGGTTTGGCCCCGGTGCTCCTCGTAAGCGGCGATGATGCGTTGCACCAGGGGATGCCGGACGACATCGCGCTTGGAGAACTCGATGATGGCGATGCCTTCGATATCTTGGAGGGCGCGATGGGCTTCGAGGAGACCGGAGTGCTTGTGGTGCGGCAGGTCGATCTGCGTTTCGTCGCCGGTGATGACCGCTTTGGAACTGGCGCCCAATCGCGTCAGGAACATGAACATCTGCTCGGTCGTCGAGTTTTGCGCCTCATCGAGAATGATGAAAGCGTGATTGAGGGTCCGTCCGCGCATGTAAGCCAGTGGGGCGATCTCGATGACGCCCCGTTCGGTGTGCTTTTGGATTTCATCGGCGGGGAGCATGTCGTGCAGCGCATCGTGGAGCGGACGCAAGTAAGGCATGATTTTCTCGTAAAGGTCGCCCGGCAGGAAACCAAGCGCTTCACCGGCTTCGACGGCGGGTCGGGTGAGGATAATGCGGGCCACTTTGCCTTCGCGCAAAGCGGCGAGGGCCATGGCGACGGCCAGGTACGTCTTGCCGGTTCCGGCCGGGCCGACTCCGAGCGTGACATCATGATTGCGGATGGCATCGAGGTATTTCTTCTGGCCCACCGTTTTGGCGGTCACAGCCGGTTTCTTCTCGGAAGTTTGAATGCGGTCCGTGAGGATGTCCTTGAGGGTCGAGACACCCTCGTGCTTGACGATGCTGAGGGCGTGAGTGAACTCCCGGTTGCGAACGGGCCCGCCCGCCTGCAGAGAGTTCTCGAGCAGCAGAAAGAGATGCTTGGCGCGGTCCAAGGCGTCGGTCTCTCCTTCGAGTTTGATCCATCCATCGCGGGAGGTGGCTTTAACTCCGAGTTGATGTTCGAGCGCCTCGAGATTACGGGGATCGTTGTTGAAGAGCTGTTGCGCGAGGCGCGCGTTTTCGAAGTGCAGGGTTTCAGTCGTCATGGGCGGGGGTGTGTGGTGCGTGGGGAGATCAGAGTGCCAATGGATGAGACAAACGAGCTAAGCTAAATCAGCTACCTGCGGCACAAGAATTATGGTTGGGCCAGAGCGGCGCGAAGTTTGGCGGCCACCTCACGGAGGGCTTCCGGTACGACGACGGTATTGGCCAGGACAGGCATGAAGTTGGTGTCGCCTTGCCATCGGGGAACGACGTGAATGTGCAGATGGCCCAGGATTCCGGCGCCGGCCACTTTGCCGATGTTGATGCCGATATTGAATCCGTCCGGGTTCATCACCTTTGTCAGCGCGTTTTGACAACGGCGCGCCAGCTTCATCAGGTCCGCAAGCTCTTCGTCCGTCAGGCCATTCAAATCGGCGCTTTGTTTGTAGGGGATAACCATCAGATGACCGCCGGTGTAAGGATAAGCGTTAAGCAGCGCGTAGCAGGAACGGTCCCGGGCGATGATGTAATTGTTTTCGTCATCATTGGATTGGGCGATGCGGGTGAAGAGGCTCTCGTTGCGCTCGGGCTTGGGCGCGAGGATGTATTCGATCCGCCAGGGAGCATGCAGTGGTTCCATGCGGAAAGCTTAGCAAGCGAGAAAGTGAATGTCCATGTCGGCAGTGGCCATTTTTTCGCGGTCGCGCTGCCTGGCGTTGGCGGTCATGGCGACAATGATGCAGGGTCAGAGCGAGAGCACGTATTCGACAAGATCGTCGATTTGTTCCGGCTTTAAGTGGTTGGTCTTGCCGTGCTGGTCCGTCCGGTTCCGAGTGGTGAGGGTGTCTCGGACGGTGGCGGCCGAGCCGTCATGGAGATAGGGGGCGGTGCGCCACACCTCGACGAGCGTGGGGGTGTAAAAGATGTCGGTGGGGCGATCGAATTTACCAGTCGTACCGACTGGATGCGGCTTGAGATCGGTGAAGCGGGGCGACGGATGACACTCAGCGCAGCCGACGGCTGGGTCGGTAAACAATGCCTGGCCCCGCCGGGCGGCGGGGGAGAGCCGGCCTTTGACCACGCGCGGGCCGGGAATGGGGGTGAGGGACTTGAGATATTGGTCGATGGCGGCGGGATATTCTTCTGGAAGAACCGTGAAGAGTGTGTGGCGGATGCCGGCGCGGACGGCGGTGGCAGCGTTGGCGCGAACACCCAGGGCCATCGAGGGTGGCGTTTGGAACGACAACAGGAGGCTCTTGCTGTTCTTCGGGTTGCCCAGACCGTCATTGAGCAAATCCCAGTTCATGCCGTCCACGCGCGCATCCGAGGAGTGGCAACTGGCGCAACTGAGCCATGCCTGAAAACAAAGGGTGGCGTCGTTAAAGAGCATTTCGCCTTTGCGCGCCGTCGAAGGCGCCGTGGCTGGTTGCAGGGCGATGCAGGATGGGGCGGGGCACGGCTGGCTCAAATCAACGGTGCAGAGGGAATCGGAGAAGTAGTTGGCGACGCAAACCGCCGGGCCAGCCAGCGCCAGGGCGCGCGGGCCGTTGCCTGGAAGTGCCATCCGTGTGCGCAGGCCGACGAGGAAGGCCAGGTCGTTGGGCACGTCGGCGGCCGTGCGGGAGGCGGAGATCGAATCGGCCGCGGCCTGCGGGACGGTTTGAATCGGAAGGCTGGCGAGTTTGGCGAGCAGGGCGCGGGCATCAATGACGCTCATCTCGTGAGTGCCGGCGTGGGTGGCGCAGATGGATTTGCCGTCCGCAGTCCAGGCGACGGCCCAGGGATTGGCCGCGCCGCGGTCGATGTTGTCGAGCAGGACGCTGTTGAGCAGCTTCATTTGTGCGACATTGATGAGGCTGAGCGCGTTGCTCATGATCCAGCCGCGCTCGACCTGCGTGGTGGGCATGTGGTACCGGGCGAGGACATGGGTTACCGCCGCAAAACGGCCATCGGGCGAGACGCAAACGCCACGTAGCAGCGTGCTGCCGCCCGGCAGACCGATGTGCTTAACCACCGCGCAGGTGCGGGTATCGATGACGCTCACGGCGGCGGCAACGTCGTCCAGATCCGAGCGGCCCGCAGGAAGATGGTTGGCGACGAATAGGAGGTTCCCATCGGGGGTGATCGCCGCGGCTACCGGTTCACGCTGGACCTGGATGCGCGAGGTCTCCTTTCGGGTTGTCAGATTGATGACCGCGACGGCATCGTCGAATCGGCTGCAAACAAATAGGGTTTTCCCGTCATGGCTGAGGACCGGAGCCAGGGCGGTGTGGCCGGCGGGGATGCTGGCGAGGGTTTTGCCCAAGGCGATGTCGAGCGCGCAGACCGTGCTTTGAGGCGCAGCGCAAGTGACATAGAGCCGGGTTCCGTCAGTGGAAAGAGCGAGGCCCGACGGGGACCCGGGAACGGGGATTCGTTTCGCCACGGTCCCGGTCTGGCGGTTGAACACGGCGACCTCATTGGCGGTGGCGCAGGCGATGAAGAGCCATTGGCCGTCGGGGCTGGCGGTGAGCGCGGACGGCGAGAGACAGGCAGGTGGCTGGACGGAAGATGCGCGGGCTTGAGGTTCGGAACAGAAGCTGACGCAGAGGGCTAGAATGACGAGTTGAAGACTGACAATTGAGGATTGCAAATGGTAGGCGGCGGCTACGGCTGGTGGGTGTGGGCGTAGGCGCACAGGGCGCGGAGGTTATCGGGAGGGGTATCTCGCGGCACTTCGCAGCCGGCCCCGACAATGAATGGCGCGCCGGCGTCGCGGTGACACTGCGCGATGGCGGCGGTAACCGCAGCCGGATCGCCGTTCCGCAGCACGGCCACAGGGTTGAGATTGCCCAACAGGACTTGGCCCGGCGTCATCTGTTGCCGGGCTTCAGAAATCGGCGCCATCGAATCCAGGTCCACGATGCTGCACCCGAGTTTGCCCAGACCCGGCAGAATGCGGCGGGTGTTGCCGCAGATATGCAGGCGCACTTTGCCACCCATCGCGTGAATGCCATCCACGAGCTTTTTCTCATAGGGCCAGACGAACTCCTCGTAAATCTGCGGTCCGACCAGCGATGCAGCCGCGTCGCCAAGACCGATGACGTCAGCGCCGGCGTTGATTTGTTCCCGGGCGAAGCGCAGTTCCAGTTCGATGACGAACGCAAAGAGGTCGCGAACGAATGCCGGGTCATCGAAGAAATCCATCATCAAGGTGTTGATGCCCCGGAGGTCGGCCGCCTCCGCAATGGGTCCCTCGATCCAGCCTTCGATGAGCTTATCTTTGCCGACGCGCTCCTGGAACAGCGCGAGCGCCTGGATGCCGTTATGCATGCGCCCGCCCCCGAGCGGATCGGGGATTTTGAGGGAAGCGAGCTTGGTCTTATCCGCCAGCAGAGCCTGGTTTTCGACAATGGCGACAGGCTGATTATCGAAATACTCGACGCTCGCACCACAGTCCGCCGCCTCGCGGGCGGGGTCGGACATGGTGTTGACGTAGTCGAACCCGAATTTCTCCGCCGTGCGAATCTGACCTTCAACCAGGACGCGGTAATCGGTGCAGTAATCACGATAGCGCGCGCCGATTTGCAGGCAGGCGAACATCATCGTGATGGGCATCAGTGGCAACTGGTCCACCGGGCGGCCTTCCAAATGAGCAAGAACTCTCTCTCGGCTGGTCATGAGGTCAGAGTGAGGTATGCCGGGCCGATGGCGCCAACAAAATCCGAAATCGAGCTAGGCAACCGCTCGCTTGGCCAGGGCCACCGCGCCGACGGCGTTCTCGCTATATCCATCCGCGCCGATTTCGTCGGCGTATTTCTGGGTGATCGGCGCGCCGCCGATAAGCACTTTGACCTTGCTGCGAACGCCCGCTTGTTTGAGGGCGTCGATCGTGGTCTTCATGGCCGGCATCGTTGTGGTGAGCAGCGCGGACATCGCAATGATATTGGCCTGTTTCTCATTGATGGAAGCGATGAATTTTTCCGGCGGCACGTTGACCCCGAGATCGATGACTTCAAAGCCGCCGCCTTCGAGAAGGGATGCGACAAGGTTCTTGCCGATGTCGTGGAGGTCGCCCTTGACGGTGCCGATGGCGACGCGGCCAACCGGTTTGTCGCCCCGCGCGGTGAGGATTGGGCGGATGAGTTCGAGCGCCGCTTTCATGGCCCGGGCCGAGATCAGCAGCTCAGGCACGAAATACTCATTGGCTTCAAAACGACGCCCGACTTCGTCCATGGCGGGCACCATCTGTTCGTTGACCAGTTTGAGGGGGTCAACACCTTCGGCCAGAGCTTGTTGAGTAAGCGCCTGGGTGGCTTTCGCATCGCCGCTTACCACCGCTTCATAAAGTTTCTTCAAATCCGACATGGTAGTTCTTTCAATAAGGTTTACGAACGCTGAAAGCATGTTTTAGGGCGAGCGGTCCAGTACGTCAACTCTAATGGCAGCAATTCTTCCATTATGCAGGGCGGCTTCAAGACATGAAGGAAACGGCTGATGGCATTAAAGAAGAGCTGTAATAATTGAACAAATGCTTCGATTTCTTTTTTAATCGGGGCATGGCAATCACATTTTTACTGCCGAAACA
>JBAXTC010000545.1:0-5552 GCA_037130375.1 Verrucomicrobiota bacterium
AAACATGCCGCTCCAAAAGGAGCTTTTTGCCTCGTCGCGCTTGCCTCGCCGCCGGCGGCTACAAATCTGTGGATTCGGCAATTCTGAGGCCATCGAGCGTCTTGTCACCGAATTGTCACCCAATTGTCATCAGATTGTTAATAACTTAGCCTGGAAAACTGTTGTATTTCAGCGCGCAAATTCTTAAGCTGCGAAAGAAGTTAACGTAGTGCCTGACACCGAATCCGAAAGGGCTTGCCGATTGTTTTCGGCGGCGGGAAGTTTCGGGCCGGTAAACGGCAAAGTATCGAACACAACTGATTGTATGAGAAAGACCCTGCTCGCCTCACTATTGCTATCTCTGGCCGCCGCCGGCGCGTCCGCCGCGCCGATTTGGTATGATGTCATCACGAATTATCCCGGCGGCTGCATAACGACCAACTCCGGCGGCCTCTGGTTCCCCCATGCGCCCGGGTCGGCCACGGCGACCGATGCGCTAGTCATAACGAACACCTACACCTCGGGTGCGGCCGTGAACGGCAAACACCTGAGAATCAACGGGCTCAACTCGCAGTACATCATGCGGCTGTTTGATCCGGCCACCACCAATGTTTACTATACCGGCTCGGGCACCATTCTGTGGGCCAGCTTTATTGCCAACGCGAACTATGTTCCGGCCGCGGGCGTGGGAACTTATTTTGCGGCTTTCAATAATGCCGACACCAACAACCCTCCGCAGACCGCCACCAACGGCTTTGACTTCCGCGGCCGCATCTCGGAAATCGGCGCTACGAATGTCTATCCATTTACCACCAGGGTGTCGAAGACCTTCCAATGGGGAATTGCCAATGCTGCAGCCGACGCGCCGAGCGGCCTCCCGAGCATCCTGTTTCCGGCGATTGATGCGGTAGCGAATGTCGATTACCAGCTCGTCCTGAAATATGACATCGACAACGCCACAGCCACGCTCTGGGTGAATCCCGCCTCCGAAAGCGACACCGCCAACATGGCGGGTCCCACCAGTGACACCGGCGCTGCGGTCAATGGTCTCGCCGGCCTGCTGTTCCGTCAGCGGACGACTGGCGGCACGGTGGACATTCGCGATGTCGTGGTCGGTCTCAGTTTCGCCGACGTGATGACCAACACGGCAGCAACCAGTCCGGTGCTCGTCGCCACCAACTACAATACCGTGACCAATTATGCTGGCAATCCGGGCCTTTTGGAAGTGTTTGCCAGCAGCATCGGGGGCGGCGCCCTCAGCTACCAATGGTATCAGATTGCCGGCGGCGTCACCAATCCGGTTGGCGGCAACAGCCAGACGTACTTGGTAGCCAGTCTGGCCGGCTCGCACACAGGAAATTACTTCTGCGCCGTGACCAATGCTTCGGGTACCCAGGGTGCCCTCAGCGGGACCAGCTTCTACATTTCAGTGAACACAACGCCGACTTCGCCGTTCTTCACCTCAAAACCGGCGGCCACACTCAGCGCGAGCGTGGGGGGGAAACTGACTTTGACAACTGCCGCCTCCGGCACCGGCCCCTTGAGTTTCTTGTGGTCTTTCAACGGCACCCCGCTCGTTAATGGCAACCCCGTGACGGGCGATCCCAGCGATCGCAGCGTCGTGTCTGGCGCGCAGTCGCCCGCGCTGACCGTTACCGGCCTGAGCACCAATGACTCCGGCAACTTTTCGCTCGTCGTGACGAGTGGCGGCGCCGTGTCGCCCAGCACCACCAACACCGTGGTTGCGGTTACCGTCAGTCCGGCGCGCGCGGTCAGCATCGCCTACATTCGCAGCCTGGAGGATACCAACACCTGGCAGGTGACCGACACCACCGGCATCTATACGATTTCAAACGCCGTGGTCACCATGTACACCAATGTCACCGGTGGTGTCACCGCCTCGTATTACATTCAGGACGCCACCGGGGGCCTCAACCTGTTCGTGACCGGCGATGCGACGTTCCGGCCGACGATGGGTGACATCGTCAACGTCTCCGGCACGCTCTCGTCATATAATAACTCGATCGAGTTGCTCATCGACATATCCAACCCGTATGAATTCTATTATATTGTCGGACATACGAATTTGGTGCCCGCTCCGCTGGTTTTCGGGCCGCTGAGCCTCACCAATAATGCGGGTCTGATGGAAACCAACATCGAGGGCAAGATTGTCATGCTCACCAATGTTGGGTTCACCGGCGCCTTGACTACCGGCGCCGGCAATACGTCGCTCTATGTCACCAACTCATCCAGCAGCGTGCCATTCCAGATCTATCTCCCTGGTGCGACGGATCCGGATGTTCGCAGCCAGATCATTTCGAACCGCTTCGCCTGGACCATTACGGGTGTTATGGCTCAATACAAGTCGGGCGCGTATGCCAGTTCGGGCTACGAACTCTACGTGACGCGGATTGGAGACATCGTCACCGACCCGCCCCCGGCCGTCACGGCAACGGCAATCACCGCTGGCAGCGACGTTATCCTCAATTGGACGGCGGTGCCATACACCCCTGACACGCGCGGCGCCTATTCGTATAGCGTCCTGGCGGCTGATGACATCGCCGGTCCCTATGTTCCGCTGGTCACCGGCCTGGCCTTTAACACGACCAACGGCACCTACACGCACCCCAACGCGCTGCTTGGCACCCAGAAGTTCTACAAGATCGCCAGTCCGTAACAATGGCGCGCCGATTCTAATCAGCGACGCGCCCCGGACGTTCGCCGTCCGGGGCACTTTTTGCCACCGGTTTGGCTCTCGAATAGCAAAAGAAAACCTTGCCTTGAGCGGCGCGCAGGTGGTAAACGTTAGCAGGATGGAAAATCGACAGTGACATCCAGTTGCTCTATGAAACGACAGTTCAAACCGAGATTAGCTTTCACCTTGATCGAGTTGCTGGTTGTGATTGCCATCATTGCCATTCTCGCCGCTCTGCTGCTGCCGGCGCTGGCCAAGGCCAAGTCCAAGGCTATGAGGATCAGTTGCACCAACGACATGAAACAGTGGGGGTTGGCGCAGTTCATGTGCGCGGGCGACAACAACGATACCCTCCCGAACGATGGTATGGGCACGACCGGAATCTGGGGCCCGGATGGCGCCTACGCCCCCGAGGGTTACACTTCAGGCACACCGGATGACCCGCACGCCTGGTTCAATGCTACGGCGTCTTACATCGGCGATAAAAACACGTATCGCGATTATTACCACCGCCCCGGGGGCGATCCGCGCAATAAGTTTCCATTCCCAGGCCGCCAGAGCGGCTCGAAAATCTGGCTTTGTCCCAGCGCAACCATGAGTGACAGTGATTACACGAAGCTGGCGAATGGGGGACAATACGGTTTCTTCAGCTTTGCCTATAACATCGATCTCAAGACAAAGACCGCCGGCGGGATTTACCCCAACTGGATGCCCAAGCTTGGGAACCTGAAGAAGCCCTCGTCCACGGTGCTCATGTTTGACGTGGTGTTCAATCCGGTGACAGAAGCCGTCAACGCTTCGCCCCAATACAATTCAGTCAATCCCGCCAACCGTTATCGAAGCATCGGGACGCGCCACGAAGGCGGGACGGTCATCAACTTCACCGATGGGCATGCAGCCTACTTCAAAATCTTCAATGTGACCAATAATCCCACCGGCGCCAGCGAACCCCAGAACCCGGACATTATCTGGGATTGGAAGACCCGGGAGTAATAGCGCTCGCTCGCGGCCAAGGCTGAAGTTCACGCCTCAGCGACTTTCCCGCCACGGTGTTCCCGAGCGGATGGTTTCCAGCAAAGCGCTGTATTCTACCGTCGTCTCCTTTTGGCCCGCGCCGACGGCAAGGTTCCGTGCTTGTTCCGCGGTGCTGACCGCCTCGGGAAATCGCCCGGCTTCGGCGTACGCCGCCGCCAGTGTGGCCACTAACCGGGGCTGTTTATGCCGCGTCAACTCGCATGCCCGTTCCGCCATCTGGACCGCCTCCTCGCCGTTCCGAAACTCAGCCTGGGGAGCGGTGGACAGAATCCACGCCAACCGGTCGAGGGCGTCCGGGAAATCCGGCTGGATCAGCAAGCCATGCGCGTAGCGGCTCATCGCCTCGCGCCTTCTTTGCAGATGCGCCAGGGCCAGCCCGAACTGGTAATACAGGTTCGCATCATTTGGCCGGCCGGGAGCCAGCCGGGAAAAGATGGCCACCGCCTGATCCCATTTCTCCTGCTGATTCAGCGCCAGGGCGAGATTGTACTGTGACTCGCCGTCGGCGGGATTAAGCCGCGCAGCTTCCTGAAGGTGGGCAGCCCCATCGGTCAGGCGGCCTTTCTGGATCAGGACGACCCCAAGATTGTTGTGGGCCTGCGCCAGCCTGGGTTCGAGTTTCAGCGCCGCCGAATACTGTTCGATCGCTTCGTCCAACCGGCCCTGGGTATGGAGGAGCCGCGCCAGGTTGTTGTGCGCGATGGCCGATTCCGGATTGATGGCCAGCGCCGCCCGATAGTGCCCCGCCGCCTCCTCGAATCGCTTTTGTTTGGCGAGAGCAACCCCGAGGGCCAGGCGCGTCTTTTCCTGGAGCGGCTTGAACCACAGGGCCTGGCTGTATTCGGCGACAGCTTCATCGAGTTTGCCCTGCTGATCGAGGGCGTTGCCGAGGAAGAAATGGGCTTCGGGATTGTCGGGCTTGTAACGCAGGGCCTCAGCGTAGAGACCCATCGCCTCCGACAGTTTGCCTTCCTTGGCCAGCAGGCTGCCCAGGACGGTGATGGCTCGCGCATTGTGCCGGGTGACTTCCGCCGCGCGCGCAAAGAGACTGCGCGTGTTTTTCCAATAGCGGAGTTGAAGCCAGGTCCCCGCCAACAACCCCAACCCGAGAACGACTGCCACGCCGCCCAGGACGGCGCGTGCCTCCTTTGTCCGATGTCCTCCAACCCATTTCTCCTGGGCCAGGTCGCCCGCACCCCAGACAAGGGCCAGGAATATGCCAATCAGCGGCAGATACGTGTAGCGGTCTGCCCAGGCTTGATCTCCCACCTGGACGAGGCCGATGACCGGCACGAGCGTCCCCAAATACCAGAGCCACCCCACCAGCAGATAAGGCCGGCTCCTGGCAAACCGAAACGCGAGGATGGACAATAGCGCCAGAACGACAACCGCTGCCGCAAGCGCAGCGGCGGGCGTCGCGGTTGGGTAAGGGTAGTGCGCGGCCAGGTGCCGTGGCACGGCCATTGCGCCCAGGTAATGCGCATAGGCCACCAGCACATGCGGGATTCGTCGGGAAAAGGGCAGCCCCGCCATCGAAACCACCGAGTAAGTTCCCTGCTGGGCTCGCACGGTCAATATGCAGGCAATGACGCTTAACGCCAGGAACGGAACCTTTTCCGCCAGTAAACGGGTCCAGGATGTCCGGGTGGCTGGACCTTCCGTCTCTTGTGATGCCGCGTCGCCCATGCCGAATGGCGCCATTCTTCTGAGCGGCCAATAGTCCAGCAGCAGGAGCACGAAGGGCAGTGTCACCACCATTGGCTTGCTCATCAGGCCGAGGGCGAAGAAGAGGAGGGAGAGGGGGTAGTAGGGGGAAACGTGATGCGTGATGCGTGATGCGTGA
>JBAXTC010000546.1:0-5552 GCA_037130375.1 Verrucomicrobiota bacterium
GCCAATTCTTTTTCCAAACGCACAAGCGTCTCCATTTAGTCTCTACCAACTCAGAATTTGCATCTATCCAGAATACGGACGAGATAGATCACTTTTGGGCTATTCCAGGAGTGATGGTCCTCCGTGCGGCAAGACGCACTCGCCCTCCTCAAACCACCGTCTGATTGCCGACAATGCCATCGATAATCTCTGGACGGTGGTGATGTGGGAACAACTCATGGCCGGCCGTATTTGGCGCGGCGAATGGCAAGACCGCGCCAAGGATGGCACGTTGTATTGAGAAGCGGTCTTGATCTCGTCGATCAGAGACGCCGCTGAAAAGATCATCCACTATGTGGCGATCAAGGAAAATTGGAGACGCTCAGGAGTTATGTGGTTCAGGGCGAGGTGAAGCCGGCCGAGGCGCTGGCCCATAAAATCAGGGGCGCGGCAGCCAGCATCTCTGCCGAGGCCCGATTGGCGGTGGCTCCTGAATCGTCTCAATATTTCAGGGGTAGTTTGACGGTGAAAGTGCTGCGAAGCCCGACTTGGCTGGAAACGTCGAGGCTTCCGTCATGGGCATCAACAATGGCCTTGCAATCAACCCCCTTGCCGCTCGATAGAGCGGGAGCAGCAGCAATTCGACAAGTTCCAGCGGGACGACCCGCCGTTTTCTGGGTTGCGGGCGCCTTAGCCAATGGCG
Organism: Verrucomicrobiota bacterium; assembly: GCA_037130375.1. Taxonomy (GTDB): domain Bacteria; phylum Verrucomicrobiota; class Verrucomicrobiia; order Limisphaerales; family UBA8199; genus JAPLUA01. The sequence continues at coordinate 683 of JBAXTC010000546.1, forward strand.
CTCAACCCGATTTCTTGCTTGGCTGGCACCGCAGCCGTCCCGGTTGGTTCGCTGCGCAGGAAGGCATCCGCCAGGCCGAAAAGATACCGTTCCAGCGTGAAGGTGTGAAGGAAGATGTCGCGTAAGCCTTCCCCGGTTTCGACCGTCATCAACGCGAGCATCGCGTCGGCGATGGGCCCCGTTGATTGGTCGGCGACGAGGCCGGGATAACCGGCCGGGAACATTTCCGGTATGGAACGCCAACGCGTGGTCACAATGGGCAGGCCAAAGGCCATGGCCTCGATCAGCGTCACCGGCTGATTTTCAGCCGAGTAACGGGTGGGAAAACAAAACAGATCAGCTTCGCGCAAGGCCATTTCCTTTTCCAAGCCGGAGACAAATCCCAGGCAATCCACGGCGCTGGCGAATTCGGGGCGTTTAAGCAACCCGTCGAATTCCAGTCTTTCCTCAATCGTCACAAAAGTGCCGGCAGCGAACAGCTTCATTTGGACAGGACAACTCCGGCTGGCTAAAATCTGGTTGGCCAGAACCACCGCCTGCGCGGCGGCAAACAGCCCTTTTTCACGCATATAGTGAGCGAGGTAGAGAACCTTCACGATTTGCGGGTCGCCGCCGGTAACTTCGAGATCGGTCGGGCCGAGCGGCTCGTTTCGAAGCAATTTGGCCCGCGCGGCAAAGCGCGCTTTCCGTCGTGGCAGAACCGTTTTGTCAAAATCCCGGCACGGATCGGGAATGCCATAGTTGACCCGGCGAATGCTCCGCGAAAACAGTTTCTCGGCGTCGGCTACATTGTATTTGGAAATGACCACGCTCAGCGCCGGCCGTTTGAACGCGTGATACGTCAGTGCGCGAGTGTGGATTTGGACGGACGTTTCCAGCCATCTGGCCAGACCAGCGGCGTGCCAGTGTAAAATGATTCGTTTGAAAAACGGACGGCAAATGAACATGACCAGCCAGTCGCGGTAAAGGGCGACGCGCTTGCCCGGGGCGGGAACGTAGTAAAAATTGTCCACGCCGTAACGGAACCGGCACCAGATGGCTTCCAGGCAGAACAGAAAAAGCCGCACGAGTTTTATGCTCTGGACTTCGCCGATGTTTTCGAGGGTCTTGGACAACTGGGCGTTGACATGATAGCACTCGATGCCGAAGGGGGTCGGCTCCTGGAGCCGAATCCTTTTTTTCCGCCGGTCGCCGCCAAAGCCATTCAGCATGTACTGAACCATGTAGCTTTGGCCATGGTGCGGCGGTGGCGTGTGGGCAAAAACGAGCAATTTCATCCAGATTTCAGGTCGCAGGATTGATTATCCGCCAGACTTTGAGCATGCTCCAGCCTCTATTGCAACAGCCTGAAAAACAAGCCGAAAGTGCCCGCGCCAATATCCTGGGTGTGGGGGTCAGCGCCATCAACCTGGATTTGGCGGTGGCTGCCGTGGCGCAAGCGCTCGAGCGGAAGGCCAAAGGGTACGTTTGTGTGACGGGAGTGCATGGGGTGAGCGAGGCCCAGCAGGATGCCGCATTTCGGGCCATTCTCAATCACTCGTTCCTGACGACCCCCGATGGCATGCCCACCGTCTGGATGGGCCGCTGGCAGGGTTTTCGGGAAATGCGGCGTGTCTATGGTCCGGATTTGATGCTGCGGATATGTGAATTCACCCAGGCTCGCGGATTCAGCCATTTCCTCTACGGCGGGGCCCCCGGTGTGGCGGAAACCTTGAAGAGCCGGCTGGAGGCGAGGTTTCCAGGGTTGAGCATCGTTGGCACCTACACGCCCCCTTTCCGACCGCTGACGGGGGCGGAAGAGCAGACGCTGGCAGGCCGCGTTGCAGAGCTGAAGCCGGACATTTTTTGGGTGGGCCTCAGCACACCGAAACAGGAAAGGTTCATGGCGCAGTACTGGCAGAAACTCGATGCGACGCTGTTTTTCGGTGTCGGCGCGGCTTTTGACTTTCATGCTGGCCGGATGCGGCAGGCGCCTCGATGGATGCAGCGCAGCGGTTTGGAGTGGCTGTTTCGTCTGGGCTGCGACCCGGGCCGGCTATGGAAACGGTATTTGAAGAACAATCCGCTCTTTGTGTTTCGCGCCTTCTGCCAGTTAACGCATATCAGAAAGTATCGGATCGAGTAGTTGGGGAATTGGGCTGGGGCGGAGTCGGGCTCGGTGATGAGAAGTGCGCCGACTGCCGTCGGCGGCTACATTTTTGCGTCTTGAACTTCCTTCACATTCGCCTATAACCACTCCGTGTTCGAGCCATTTGCACAGCCGCTAGATGCCTCCACGCGTTACTGCGCGGTTTATGGGCATCCGGTCAAGCACTCAGCTTCGCCGGCGATGCAGAACGCGGGCATTGCAGCGCTCGGGTTGAACTGGCGTTATTTGGCGTTCGAGGTTCATCCGGACAACCTGCGCGCCGCCCTCGACGGCGCGCGCCTGATGAACTTCGTTGGCATCAATCTCACGGTGCCTCATAAGCTGCTTGCGGTGGGCATGGTCGATGCGCTCGATGAATCGGCCAGGAACTGGGGAGCGGTAAACACCGTTCGCTTCGAGGGCCGGGATGACCGCGGCGCGTGGCGGCGGCTGCCGGAACTGGCGGAGGCGCCTCGGGAAGTCCGTTCGCAGGGGTTCAACACCGACGCCGACGCGATTAGCCGCGCGCTCTGCGAAGACCTGGGCTTCAATTTGGCGGGTATGAAGGTTCTGGTGCTTGGCGTCGGCGGGGCAGGTCGGACTGCAGCCCTTAAGCTTGCGGCGGAAGGAGTTTCGGAGTTGTTCCTGGTGAACCGCACCGCCAGCAAGGCGGAAGCTGTCGCGGACGAAATCCGGCAGCGTTGGCCGGCGGTGAAGTTGAACGTGGGCTATCCATCGGGGCAGGTGGATTTGCTTCTGAACGCGACATCGCTTGGTCTTAAGGGTACCGATCCGCTGCCGTTTGATGAGCGGCAGTTTGCCCTCGGCCAGGCTCGCGCGGTTTACGACATGATCTATCGTCCGGCAGAGACGCCGCTGCTGGTGGCGGCCCGAGCGGCCGGCTGCCGGGCCGCCAACGGCCTCGGCATGTTGTTGTATCAGGGGGCCAAAGCCCTGGAACTGTGGAGCGGCCAAACCGCGCCGGTGGGCATCATGCGACGGGCACTCGAGAAGAACGTTTACGGCTGATGCCAGCCAGCCCCGCATGATTTCACCAACGTTCGATCCCCTTTACTGGGCTGCCGTGCCATTTCATTTCTGGTCGGCGGTTTTCTTTGTTTTCGGCTTGATGGTAGGCAGCTTTCTAAACGTCTGCATCCACCGGATGCCGCTGGGACAGAGCATTGTCTCACCGCCCTCGCACTGTCCGCATTGCAAGTATGGCATCCCCTGGTATTTGAACATTCCGTTGGCCACCTGGCTTTACCTGCGCGGGCAGTGCCGGAACTGCCGTGCTCCGATTTCGATTCGCTACTTTCTCGTCGAGCTGTTGACCGGGGTGGTATTTCTGATCTGCTGGCTGGCCTTTGGGCGGCAGTCTGCGTGGCTTGCGCTGGTCTATGCGATGTTCGTGGCCGGGTTGATCGTGGCAACTTTCATCGACTTCGAGCACTTTATTATTCCGGACGAAATTACCATCGGAGGCATGGCGGTCGGATTCGCCTGTTCGTTCCTGCTGCCGGCTCTGCATGAACAAACCTCCATGTCCGACTCGATGATACAAAGCCTGCTCGGCGTGGTGGTCGGCGCGGGGCTGATTTATTTGATTTTACGGCTGGGCAAATTGATGTTCGGACGACAAAAAGTCGCGCTGCCTGCCGACACGAAGATCATTTTCACCGAGACGGCGGTGCATTTGCCGGACAAGGCAATCCCTTACGAGGATGTGTTCTATCGGTCGTCCGACGTGATTACCCTGCACGCGCGCACGGTGGAGTTGGTGGACCGCTGTTACCAGGACGTTCGGGTGCGGCTCAATCCCGCCTGGCTGGAAATCGGCGACGAGCGACTGAACCCGGAAGAGGTGCCTTACATGGAAACGGTAAGCACCGAGATCGAGCTGCCACGGGAAGCGATGGGGCTGGGGGACGTGAAATTCATGGGGGCCATCGGCGCGTTCCTCGGGTGGAAGGCGGTGATCTTCTCCCTGATGGTCAGTTCGATGATCGGATCGGTGGTTGGCGTCACGTTGATTGTGCTCCGCCGGCAGGCATGGTCATCGCGCCTGCCGTACGGGCCTTACATTGCCCTGGCATCGGTCGTCTGGGTTTTTGGCGGCAAACGCCTGGTTCAGTGGTGGTTTGGGCTGCCGTAAAGATGACTGCCTTGAGCCGGGGCGATCAGGACCCGGCTTTCTTCGCTTTGGCTTCTGCCTCCTCGATCTTCTTGATGTACTTGGCGGGTTCCTTCTTGAAATCCTTCACGCAGCCCTTGCAGCAGAACTTGATTTCGCGCCCCTGGTATTCAAAGACGAACGGGTCGCCCATTTCACCCAGTTTGTCTCCGGACACCACGCAGATCTTGAGCGTGTACGGCTTGAGTTTTGGCTTGTTTTGTTGATCCGCCGCGAAGCCGGCGAACGGAGCGGCGCAAAAGGCGGCGAGGAGGACGCCAACGATGAGAGGCTTGAGTTTTTTCATATAGTAATAAAGTTCACCTTTACTATACGCTTGTTGGGCCTAAAGCACTCAAGAAATCTTAGATAAAACCACTTCGTAAACTGGTTGACCGATATGGCACTGGCACAGCACGAGGCAGAAGCCCGATTTAGGGCCGCTGCGTCCAAAGGCAACCCGAAGCATGCAATCCGTATTCTGGAAGCCTTGGACCGCGCGGACGCCCGCAGTGCAGGGCAGATTCAAGAACCTACAAAAACGTAGCCGTCGACGGCAGTCGGCGCAC
>JBAXTC010000547.1:0-5542 GCA_037130375.1 Verrucomicrobiota bacterium
AGCTTCGAGGGCGGCTGGCCCAGGAATCCGGCGGACCCCAAGAAGGACCTCCCGCAGGAAGAGAAGACGAAGCTGATTCTCAACATGGCGAAGCTCTTGCGCGAGCAGTGGGCGATGGCCTGAACAAGGCATGCGCGCATGCGCGCGCAAGTGAGAATGCAGAACCGCCAAAGCCCAATGGAATCAGGAAAGACCCCATCGGTGCAAATGCAACGGAAGTCAACGGGATAACCAAATGCCGCCTTTTACCCACGCGCCTCCGGCCCCCCGGGTCCATTCCCTTCCCCCACTGTCTGAATTGCAGTAACCAGAAGGACGAGCTTGCTGTAAAGCAACGGATAATCTATGTTTTCAACAGAAAGACTCGCTATGTCAGATCAAGACATTCAAAATCTCGAAAGTCAGTTTCCCGCCGTTTCCGGATCGGCGTTTGCAACTGCGCGCGAGCGCGTCCTGGCATCGGGTCAGAGTGTGCTGCAGTCGGAAGACGGCATCATCTACGAAGTCTTCCCTGATGGCCATCGTGTGGAGGTCAGGAAAATCAAGCCCCCCACCCAGGTCGTTTCCGGCAGCTTCCTTACCATCCGGTGACCGCGGCCACCCCACGGCTGCGGATGTTCGCCGGGCCCAACGGGTCGGGCAAGAGCACCTTAAAGTCCTACCTCCCACCACCCCTGCTCGGCGTTTATCTGAATCCGGATGACATTGAGCAGGAGATAAGCAACCTCGGTTTTCTGGATTTTTCATCCTATGGCGTGACCACGACGGCATCGGAGGTAATGTCGTTTTTCAGCGGCTCTTCCTTCTTGGCTTCTGCAAGAGACGGCGCGGAGTTCAGATGCGAAAGTGAGGCTAGGAGGCTGCGAATCGAGTCTTCATGTTTTGCTTTTTGATATCTTTAGGGGGTTGTCCGCCGTCCCTATTGTGTCTTAAGCCCCAGTGCCTGCGCAACTACGGTGTCCACCGTGGGTTTGCCGTTGACCATTCGACGATTCAGGCCAAAGCCCTCATCCCAACCCCACACCGCCCAGCCGATGCGGTTCTCGCTCAGCACCGCGCCGAAGTCGCGGAACCAGTTGGCCCGGTGTTCCGGTTTGCTGTGCATGGGAAAAACGCCGAACTCGCCGCAATACAAAGGCACCTGGTTCTGGATGCCCCACTCGATGCCTTGCCGGAAGAGTGCCGCCAACTTTTCCTTGTTCCAGTGTTCCTTGCCATAGGATTCGACCATCCGCTTCGAGGCTGGCGAGGATTCGAGACCGGGCAGGAGCGGTTCCACGGCTTCAGGACTCGAAGGATACGGCACGCCGCGCAAGGGTTTGACGGCGTCGCCGGCCCATGTCGCACCCTGATGGGTGAAGGCAAACGGGTCGTAGCAATGGAACGAGTAAACGACGTTCTTGTCCGGCAGGAGCTTGAGCTTCTTCAGCCCGTCAATGCCGCCCCAGTTGGGACCTGACGTAACGATGGTGTGTTGCGGCGCGTTCTGCCGGATGACACCGGCCAGGCGCACGTTCAACTTGTTCCATTCCTCCTCACGACGATCAAACACCGGCTCGTTGATGATTTCCAACAGAGTCAACTCGGGGTCGAACCGCGAAAGCCGCCGTGCTAGCACGCCCCAGAACCGGACGAACGCCTCCTGCCAGGCCGGGTCAAGTTCGGCCGCGCGATCTTCGTTGTGAATGTCCACCACGACCAGCAGACCGGCCCGGTGAAATCGCTCGATGGCGGCTTCCAGTTGTTTGCCGCGGTCTTCGATGATCTCGCCCGAGGTGTGATCCATGATGACGCGCGGCGCCACGCACAGACGCACATGCTTGAGGCCCATTCGGGTCATGAACGCGACCTCGTCTTCGGAAATATAGCCGGTGAAGTGCTCCGCCGGGTTGCCGCGGGGAGAACGAAACCACCGACAGATATTCGCGCCGCTAGCCAGCCGATCGAGACGGCTGAGAGGCACGGCGGTCAACGGATCGGCGGCGGAGAGGCTAGGCCTGATTGCCAGGCTGCCGGCAGCAAGGACGGTCAGACGGAAAAAGGCGCGTCGGTCAATCGGACAGAGCATCGTCATATTGTTGGACATTTTGTTTGGTGGTAGTCTGGAAGCAAGATCTCATTTCGCCTGTGCCTTTGGTCGCTGAGCCAGTAGGTAACTTGCTTGAGTGCGTGCGGGTTGACGGAGGCATTGAATTCACAACCGCGTCCGACGGTTGGGTTCGCCTAAGATTGAAGGGCGACAAGAAAATGGCTCCCGGTCTGCTGCTGGTAGATCGGGTGGGGTCGCAGCAATAGTCAGTTCGGTGTTGATGGGATCTCGGAAGAGAAATCAACCGAGACGAATTTCAATCGCCAGCCCGAGGTCGAGGGCGCCGAATGGGCGACCGGCGAGCATCAGATCTACCCCCGCCGATATGGCTCCACACTGCCGCCGGTCGGCTGGCCGATACTGGCGGCTCCGACAAAGACAGCACGGCTCTCGACGATCAGTGCGATGATCGAGGCGAGTGCTTCATCATAACTGCCGTTTCCAGGAGTCGCCGACTACTTCCTTCAGCACGAAAGCATATCGTGTGAACTGGTTTTGATGCCGGAACGTTCACGGTTACCTGCAGTCCCCGGCCAGAAAGGGGAAAATCCCATCCTGATCCTTATGTGCGACAGCGGCGCTTTGATCTGGTGCGGCGAAAGCCAAGGTGCGGCGTGCCTTGGCCTGCGAAAAATTGGTCACCGTCTCGAGATCGGCATTCCGCATTTCCAAATCGTAAGCGTAAACCAATGACTTTGTCTGTTCGCCGATCCAGGCGACAAACCCGTCGGTATCGCCCTCAAACAGCTTCGCTAAAACCAGATCGACCCCACTGTGGCTTGCCTCGATAGTCGCGATCGCCCCCAGTCGTCCGTGCAACCAACCTTGCGGCATGGCGGCTGATCCCAAGGCCGGATTCAGCGCATACCAAAGGAGGCGCACCAGGGCGGCACGCAAAAAGACCGCCCCGCTGCCGAACGGTCCGAAAACCTGCCAGCCGATGGCAGGCGTTTCAGAGATAGCCATCTCCAGCGTCCATCCTGCCCGGCGCCAGACCAGAAAACGGGGCGTGGCGGGCCAGACGCCGGCACGATTAAACTTGGGTTTGAGCACTCGCAGCAGTTCAGCTTCCTTGGCGAGCGCCGCCAACTCATCCGTGCATTCCTGCAATTCAATTCGTGCCACCTGCCGCAACAAACGAAGATGGCGGCGTCCCATCCGATCAGGGTTGGCCACACGATAATGGCCCAGCCGCTGCCGCAGGTTTTTGGCTTTCCCGACATAAAGCGCCAACCCGGTGGCATCTTGCATCAGATAAACCCCGGGGCGATCGGTCACCTGCCGGAAGAACTCCGGGCCCAACCGCTCGACGAGCGGCCGCGGATCTGGAAACAGCAATGTTTGTGACGCCGGCACGGGACAATGTAACGCCAGTGACTCGGACAACGGACGTCCTGTCCGCTTTCATCGCAAACGGATGTCGTTGACACGGGCCTAAATAGTAATAGTGTATATCCATGCAGTATGCAACCACTCACTGCCAAACGAATCTTGTTTTGGCTGCAGATAAACAGGAATTTCAGGGGCTGGCTCATAAATCCATTACAGTCCGAACTGCTGGATCAACCAGAACATCGCGGGCACAGTCAGCAGGCTGAAGAGGGTGCTGTAGAAAGTCCCCTCGGCCGCCAGCGACACGTCGCCGCCGTATCGCTCGGTCATCACGCTGCAACTGATCGCCACCGGCATCGTTGAGATGAGGTAACACACCATCCGCGTCGTATCCGGAATCTGCACGCCCGCCCGCATCGCTGCATAGCCCAGCGCCACCGTCACTAGCGGCGCGACGATCAGCCGCGCGAGGATGACACCCCACAACGGTCGCGGGAACCGGTGTACCGCAATTGACAGCCCGCCCAGTTGTGCGCCGATCATTAACAATGACAGCGGGATGGTCAGGCTCCCGACCATGGCCAGCGCCTGCACCAGCGAGCCGCCCACTACAGCGCCGAGTGATGCACTCGTGGCATTCATGGTTTCCAGCCCGCGCGCGGCAGGAAACAGCAGCGCCACCGCGATGCCCAGCACCGTGGCCCACAGGCCCGTGTTCGTCAGCAGATTCTGGAGCGCCTGGCGGATGCTGCCGTGGAGAATCCAGACGCCGAACGACCACAGCACCAGTTGCCCGCCGGCGTTGAAAAGCAGCACTGTCCGTACCCCAGCGGCGCCGTAAAGCGCCTCGGCGATCGGCAGTGGCAGGAAAACCCAGTTGGGAACGCTGACGAGGAAAATGAGTGTGTTGCGCTGTGCCGGACCGCTGAAAAGTGGCGACACCACAAGTCCGACGAAATACGCCACAAAGAACATCAGCACAGACAGCAGCGGGCTGAACCACTCGGCGCGCAGGGCAGCGGCGTCCACTGTCCGCAGTAATTGCGTGAATACGAGCGCGGGAAAGGCGATGTCCACGACCAGGCGGCTGAGCGTGGCGGTAAACTCCGCCGCTAGGAATCCACGCCGACGGGCCAGCCAGCCGACGACGATGACGAGAAACATCGCGGCGATTTTGACTAAAACGACCTGAGCCATGGGCCGGAGAAGCTAGAGGCTGAAGGCTGGAGGCTAAAGGCTAAAATCCTGCCCCGGGTAAATCCCCAGGGTGGTTTCAAGAAATCGTAGCCGCCGACGGCAGTCGGCGCTAACATTCCGATAATCGAGGAAAAGTGCGCCGACTGCCGTCGGCGGCTACGATTTTGCAGGCTCTTGAATCCGCCCGGGTCAATCCCGCACCGTCGGCCATTTCACGATCACGCACAAGACCGGCGTCCGCCAGTCACTTGGAGTGCCTGGATATCTCTTGTCATAACCCACTCCAGCCGTGCGAACTCCGCTCGGAGATGTTCAATCAGTTGTTCGGACTCACGTTGGGCCCGGTCTGGCTTGAATTCGCGCCGATCAAGTCTCATGAGGATGGCCTGCCTGAGCCTCGGTCGCCACCGACTGGGCGGCGGTCGGCTCAGGGGGTTCGCTTCGAAACAGTGCCTGGCGCAATTTCCCCCAGAAGCGGCGTTGCCGCCGAAATCGCCGCAGGACCAGAGTGGTTTCGCAAAATCCGGCGCGCCAGTGTGATCGCTGTTGAGGGCAACGAGGAGGCCGGTCTTGTGGTGGCCGACGTAGAGATGGGCGATCTTGCCGGTCGAGGTGTCTTGGCCTATGGCGCCTCGTCAGCAGAATCTGTGGGTGAATGCCAGCTCCAGAGCGCGGGAAACGCCCTGTTTTCGGCCACGAACGGCCTGAACATGCACGACAGCATGCGGTGACCACTCGGTCCAACTCTCGCGGATGCCCCCTGCAATCCATGGTCCAAAGCGAAAAACTCATCGTTTCTCATTGGGGAGACGCAGATCGGCCGCGCTGAAGGACCATTGTGGCCAACACTTTCTTCTGTACAGCCGAAAGAAGAAAACATCAGGAGAACCTTCGACCGCAGGGGGGCGCGAGCTAGAGGGCTCG
>JBAXTC010000548.1:0-5535 GCA_037130375.1 Verrucomicrobiota bacterium
GCCAGGCAATCACGACGTTGGTGCCGGAGCGGGAGATGGCGAGCCTTGGGGCCTCGGCGGAGTAAATCCAGATCATGGCTTCGTCGCGGTTCAGATCGGTATTCTCTGCCCAGCCCACGACCCAAAGCTCACCATTGAACCAGTCCGCCGCATTGGCCTGAGAACCGCTGTAGCCTGCGGGGAGCAGCGTGTCGAGGTTGAGGAACGAGTTGGCGGTCCCCTCCCAGAGGGCGGCCTGAAAAGTTTGGCCGTTGGGAGACATTACGTAACCGACCTGGATGCCATCCGTCATGCCTTGAATGAAGGAATCGTAATCTTCGGGGACGACGCTGGCGCTGGGGTGGAGGTCCTGGAAGCTGGCCGCCGTGCTCCGCCAGAGCGCGGCATGACGGTTCTTACTGTCATCCTCGACCTGTCCGCCCTGTTGGTCGCCATAAATGGACCAGGCTGCGGAGCTAACCCAATTGGACACCTGGTTGGGGTGGAGGTCGACATAGCTCGCGGCCGTGCCCTGCCAATAGGCGGCGGTCCAGACGGCGCCCCCGCCCGCCGAGCCGGCCTGTCGGCCGCGATTGTCACTCCTCGCGCCCGTGATGGCGAAAACGCCGCCAGCGTCCGCCGACGCGGGCAGCAGGTCAATGCCCGGCAGGGAATTAGTATCCAGGAGCTGCCAGAGCATCGGGTGGCTTTGTGCGTCGTTGCTGTCGAACATCTCTTGGCCAACCGCCCAACCGCCAGAAATCCCCCATAGATGCCTTTCCTTCGAATCCGTTCCAAACGGCGCGACAAGGTACCAGTTCGTGGTTCCTTTCCAAAAAGCCCCAGCAAAGCCGCCGAAGTCGCCGACCTGGATGCCGCCGGAGACGCCCCGGACCTCGCTGTGTATAGCAGCGAGGCTCACGAAACCAGCACTCGAGGGGCCGTTCCAGAAGGCAGCGCGGTAACCCCCATTAACAACAATCCCCTCCCCGCCGATCTGGCCACCCGAGGCGCAAGTGGCTGTGGAGTGCAAATACTGCGGGTCCGTCGGGTGGAGCGAAACGGCCCTCCACCCAGCCAACGCCGGCCCTCCAGCGAGGGCGAAAGAGCCGATGAGTGCAACGGAGAGGAATTTCCTTTTCATTGATGAGAATTGGGTTAATTCAGTTTGGAGGCCCGTTCGGGAAGATGACTCAATCATAAGCATACCTTTTAGTGTTTTTGTTATCTGAGAGCACATTACACTCACCCGGGGAAAGAAGCTAACGGAAACATTCAGATCGCGGATGTGATTTCGATCAACTGCTGGGTCTTGGCGAGATCGGCGACCAGCAATTGACTGAAAAACACCACGTTCCAAGTTGTTGGCGGCAGGTTGCGGCTTTGCTTCTGACGGTTCTCTTACGATCTGGGGTCATGCTTAAGACAAGGCGAGATGATACTTGCTGGCGAGGTCTGGACAAAGGAGTGAATTTCAGGTAACCTAAATAACAAAGTTGGAGTATGCGTTAAAACTGATATATGCAGTGGTAATCACTGATGCACTTTATGAAATTGATATCTATGCTGGTTGCGTCGTTTTTGTTGGCGGTGTTGCTCATGGGCTGTCGGCCAGAGCGCATGCAGACCACACTTACCACTCCGCGCACGATGGCTTTTGCCCAGGCCGGCGTGTCGTTAGACGTGGGCGAGGATTGGCAATGTAAGAATTCCAATTCCGACTCCGGCCTCTATCCGCCGACTCTGGTTAGCAAAGCCGGCAGCATCCGGGTCGCGCTTCTGCCTCCGGACCGGCTCGACCCGGCGGTCGTGGCTGATGGTTTACGCACTGCCTTCGATCTGAATCCGCGCGTGGCCAAGCATTCCTTCCGCAAACAGCAGTTTGCCAGCGAGAAGGGAGCGCGAGGTCTCTGCGTCTCTTACCTCCAGTGCGCGAACGCGGGTGCCCCCGTTGTGGAGAATGCGCATTACCTTGTAAAGAACCGCGCCGGGCGTTGTGTCGTCATCAACTATGTGGCTTCCGCCGAGGATATCGACACCTCTGCCATCCACCGGATGCTCCGGGCCAGTTTGAGTCTGCAATAAAGCGAGCCGGGGTTGGCTGAGGCTTAACCACGCAGCGGACCAGACGGAAGCCGAGACAAGTGCAACTGTGATGAAAAAAGAGCCCGGCCAGGAACGAATTCTCCCTCACCCACAGAGCGTTCGAGTTGTGCCGCGGAGCGGGATAAAGGCGATTGCTTATCAGGTAGTCATCGCCCTCAGCGGGGTCGCTGCGGTTTTCGCTGCGCCAGACATTCGGGACAAGACCCTGGTGGCTTGGGTCACGCCGGCGAACCTGACACAGCGCGGGGGCAGCGTGCTGACGATCGAGAAGACCGGCGGTGTTTTCGATGCGATCGTGTTCGGCGAAATCACGCCAGCCAAATGGATGCCTGGGAGCGACGGGTTCCGGAGGACAAAGCGAGAGCAGGAGGATTTTCCTATCGAGACGGCGGACACCAACGCGCTGGTGCAGATCGCGATTGTTTACCAGGGAAAACAGATCACCCTGTATCGGAACGGCAGCCAGCGCGCCAGTTATACCGCGGAAGGCTCCGAACGGTTTGGCAGCGATAGCAAGGTCTTGATGGGGCTGCGGCACATCGATTCCGGGCCCAATGACCGGTTTTTTGTCGGCTCGATTGACGATGCCCGCATCTATGGGGTTGCGTTGGATGCTGCGCAGATTGCCGCGCTGAAACCCAACCAACCGTCCGATCCTCCGCCCCTTGCATGGTGGGATTTTGAAGACGGCAGAGTTGCGGATCGGATGAAGGCATTTCCCACCAGCACCCTCTTCGGCGATGCGCGAGTTGCGGGCGGCAAGCTCCATTTCGACAAGCCGGGTGCCTTTCTGCTGGCGTCCAAGATCACCGCGGAAGCGGGACCGGCGTCGATGGGTCTGGGGGATCCAAACAGTTCCGCCCGCGCGCTCCGGGAGAAACTCCTGAGCGACCCCTATCGGGCGGGCTATCACTTCGTGACCCCGGAGGGGTCATGCATGCCCTTCGATCCCAATGGGGCCCTTTACTGGAAAGGACGTTACCATCTTTTTTACATCTTCCAGGACCAGCGAGGGCACAACTGGGGACATGTTTCCAGCACCGACCTGTTCCATTGGCGGCATCATCCCACCGGGCTGGTTTCGGGCATGTTCAGCGGCAACTGTTTTCTTAACAAAGAGGGCCGCCCGACGATATGCTACCACCAGGTCAACCAGGGCAACGCCATGGCAGTGGCGCTCGACGATGAACTGAACGAGTGGAAGAAGCTGGACTCGAACCCCATCACCCCGAAAACCCAGCCAGGCGATCCACACCATGACAAATACCGATCCTGGGACCCGTATGGGTGGCTCGAAGGCGACACCTACTACGCCATTTTTGGCGGAGAACGACCGGGCATTGCCAAGGCCAACAGCCTGGCCGGCGAGTGGAAGTATGTCGGCGATCTCATGGCCAATGCCGTCCCTGGCGCCTCGATCAACGAGGACGTCTCGTGCGCCGACTTTTTCAAGCTCGGTGATCGGCGCATGCTATTGTGCATCAGCCACCGGCTCGGCTGCCGCTACTACCTCGGTGACTGGAAAGGCGAGCAATTTCATCCCACTTTCCACGAAAAGATGAGCTGGGTGGACAACTCATTCTTCGCCCCCGAGAGCCTGCTGGACGACAAAGGCCGGCGGATCATGTGGGCGTGGATATTCGATGGCCCCGGCTTCAAAGCCCGCGCCGACTATGGGTGGTCCGGCACCATGAGCCTGCCTCGAGTCCTCGCGCTCGGCCCTGACGGTTCGCTGCGCATGAACCCGCCGCAGGAAATCGAGCAACTGCGTTATCACGGACAGAAGCAGACCGGCCTGACCATCGCGGACGGGACGGAACTGGCGCTCGAGGGCATGGGCGGCAACAGTCTCGAATTGGAGCTGGAGATGAGGGCGCCTGAAGCCCGAGAATTCGGGATCAAGGTTTGCTGCTCTCCTGGCGGCGAAGAGCAGACGCCGGTTTTTTATGACGCAGTCGAGCGGAAGCTCAAAGTCGATACCACCAAGTCCAGCCTGACGGAAGGGGCGAAGAGCGTCGAAGCGGGCCCGTTCACGTTGCCGGCGGATGAGCCGCTCAGGCTGCGGGTCTTCGTTGATAAATCGGTTGTCGAGGTATTTGCCAACGGCCGCCAGGCGGTCATGCGGCGCATTTATCCATCCCGACCGGACAGCATCGGAGTGAAGCTCTTTTCGAGGGGCGGCCCGGCGGAAGTCCGCACGGTGCAGTCCTGGGAGATGGCCCCGAGCAATCCGTATTGAACCTGGCCGCTCTGCCCGCCAGGTTGCGCGCTGCCAGAATAGCGAAGAGCAAGACCTGAAACGATCACAGAACCATCAACCATGGGAAAACAAGGGTCAGCAACTACCACAAAGTGGCAGCATCACATCGCCAACGTGATCATGGCGACGGAGCGAGCATTGCCAAACCAGCATCTTATTTCGCAGAACATCGCCAACGGTTCGTCGAAGATCGCGCAGCCGCACCCCGCCATTTCCATTTTCAACTTCCACTACGCTTCGCCGCCGAACGCGGTGGCTGAGAATTACGCGCTGAACAAGGTGATTGCCTTAAGCATTCGACGATGACGCGCGGCTTGAGACGCTGTGTACATGTCCGCTTCGTGAATCAACATGTCCCAAGCTGCGATAGATTCCCGCCCGCCATCCAGCGTACTTTACAGAACCGTGTAGTCTATGTATTAGATAGAAAACAAATAATAAAACAGAAAACATAGAAAGAACGGAAATAGCAATGGAACCGATGAAAATGAATACATCCAAGCTCCTCCTGCTCCTCACCCGCGCAGCGCTCAGCACGAGCAGGCGCGCAAAAAGCAACTTCTTATTAGTAATGAAAAAGACCAGCAATTCTTACCCAACGTACATTGTCCTGGCGATCGCGGCGACGTTTTTTCCGAGCCCAGCGAGCGGGGAGATGATCATCGATTCTTTCAATGCAAACGGACAGCTAACTTGGAAGGATCCGGGCGGGACGGGGACGCAATATGCAGTGCAATGGTCCACCGCGGGGTTGACCAACTGGTATAACTGGCAGGACGCCCAGGCCAGGCTGAGTGGCTTGGGCCCCACCGGCAGCGTTTTCGTGCCCATGTTTTATCGGATGGTGAACCCGGACCCGACCTATCAGGCGACCAATACCTACTCCTACTTCCAAGGATTGCCGGCCTTTAATCCGCTTACGCCGATGGAAACCAACGAGATGCGGATCACCTTCATGGGCTCGATGATTCCCTTGCCGGTGCGCCGGGCCCAGGCGGAGATGAGCGTTTTTGTGGAGGTGGGCTGGATCCCGGATGCGACCGATAAGGTTTACCAGGGCCGGGCGGTGGACCAGTTCGTCTTCGATTGTGGCGCCGGAGTGTCGGCCAATTACGCGGCCGCGATGGTTGGTTTTCGCCGGATGGACAAGGTGTTCATCAACCACCTGCACGGCGACCACATGAGCGATC
>JBAXTC010000549.1:0-5533 GCA_037130375.1 Verrucomicrobiota bacterium
GTCGGGCCTGGGCGCGATTGACATCCTGGCCGGCGCGCTGGACGTGCCGGCGGAAGACCGTGCGACGTTGCGCACCTGGTATGAGCGGCATACCGCGTTCTACCGTGTGCTGTCCCGGCAGGATTGCGGTGCGGAAACGGAGTGCATAGTTGTGCGTAACCTTGTCAATCGTCAGCCTTATACCGTCCGCATGAACGTGCCGCACTGCCCGTTCCAGTCTGGAATGGTGGTGTACGGCTCGCTGACACCGTGGCGCGGCGAGTGGTATTGGTCGGGGGAACAGCGCCCCTACGAGAATGTGCCGGAGCATGAAGATGCCAACTTGCGCCGGGAAATGCTCGAAGGAAGGTCATGCGGCATCGCCTACCGCTACTGCCCAGCAGAAGCCGCCCAGGCCAGGAAATCCAATCGCAAACACTACGACGAATTCGTGGCCTATTTCGGCGGCGACCTCGCGGTGTACCCCGACGGCCTGGCTCTCGCGGCGGCGGAGCAGAAACGCCTGGAAGCCCTCTGGCGCACGGCGGATCAGAACTACGTCCGCCAGAGCATGCGAGAACGCGGCCTGACCAAACCGCGCCCGCCGATGCACTTTTCGCGCGAGTTCCTGGACCATGACCAGGGCATCGGCGCGTTCTACAATCCGGACGAGGGACAGGAGTTAATGATCCAGTTCAATCACCTTCTCTCCGGCCTGCGCAAACAGGGCGCAGGGCTGTCCGACGTCGAGCGGGCCGCGCTCGAGCACTTCGTCACGGACGCCGCCATCAGCCCGGCGTTTGTGCGGCGGCTGGTCCGCGAACATGGCGCGGCGGCCTTGCTGGAAGTCTTTCAATTGCGATGCCTGCCGCCGGACCTGGCGCTGGAGTTTCTGCTGCGCTGCTACAAAGGGCGGTTTTATCGCAACCGCTATCCGTCGCTCTCGATCACTCAGAACGGCGAAAGTTCAACCGAGACAACCACGAACACAGATCAATAGGATTTGGCATGGAAACGCCGACACCGGTCAGGTGCCGCCGCGGGGCCAGAAGCGAATCCAGAAGCGTTGGGGGGATTGGATGAGGATTTCGCGCAGGAGATCTTCCATGCTGGCGGCCTCGGGTTCGTGCAGCCGCCGCGCCAGGGTCAGTGTGATCATGTAAGCCAGGGCGGCAGCGGCGAAGAAGACCGAGTAGCGGTTCCAGGCCAGCCCGAGCCAGACCGGGGAACGGGTGCCGATGGCATCGATGAGGAGACCCCAGGCGATGGGGGCCAGGCCCAGGGCGACGTTGCCGACGGTGGAATAAATGGCGAAGAAATGGTTGCGGCCCATGACGGGAATGATCGCCATTGCAAGACGTGTGTTGGCCATCTGGACCAAGGCTGCCAGCAGGCCCATCAGGAATTGGAGGGCGAGGACGACCGACAACTTCGCGGGAACGATGCCGCCGGACAGGGAAACCCATCCTGCCAGCACGGCCACCCAGGCCGTAAAACAGAACATGAGCACCGGTTTGCTGCCAAGCCGATCCAGGCGCGAGCCGAGAAACCAGAGGCTGCTCAAGCCACCGAGGAAGGCGATGGAATTGACCAGGAGAATCTTGCCTTCGGACATGCCGGCCTCGGTCAGAAAGGCGACGGTGAAGGCGGTTATCCCCCCGTAGGAGACTGAATAGCCCACCAGCGTCAGGAGCAGTTTCCTGAACGGCGGATAGCGGAACATCTCGAGCCAGGGCACCCGGTTCTTGGAGGCGTGGACCTCTTCCGGCAGGTCGGCGTCCGGGATGCGTTTGAGAAAGCTGAGGCTAACGGCGCCCATGATGGCGCTGAAGGCGAACAGGATGGCAAACTGCCACGAGCGTGGGTCGCCGGCAAGACAACCGGCGGCGATGAGAAAGGTGATGAAGCTGGCGAGATTCTGGACCGCGGCATCGCGGGCGAGGTATTTGCCGCGCAGCGCGGCCGGGACCAGGGCGGTAATCCACGGCAGCCAGGCGCAACTGGAGATGCCGCGCGAGAGATTAAAGCCGAACAGCAGCATGAGCATCAGCGCCAGGCGGCTTTCCCCCTTCAGAAAAATGCTGGTCAGAGGCACCAGGGCCATGCCGAAGATGAACACAACGCGAGTCCCCCACCCGGCAAAAACGAACCGCTTGAAGCCCATCCTGGGAATATAACTGGCGGCCGGAATTTGAAAGATGACCAGCAGCGGCATCATCCCGGCGATAATGCCGAGAACCGTGGCGCTGGCACCGAGGGTTTTGGCGTATAACACCATCGGACTGCTCAGGACGATCTGGTAGGAAAAAGCGTTAAAGGTGGAAAACAGGTAGGCGTTGTGCAGGCCGGGCGGAAAGGAAGCCCTGTCCGCTGGTCTCGGATTATTGCTGCTGTCCGGTGGCAGAACGTTTCTTCCCGCGGGGTTCCCCTTATTCATCAACCACCGCCACCGTCACGCCGACCAGGGACGCGCCATCCGGCGCGCGAAGACGGCAGCAGGCCGCCCACTCGCCACCGCCCTGTGTTACCTTGAGCAGCAGCCGGTTCACCCCGCGGTCCAGCTTGACCTTGACTCTGTCCTGGCCAGGACCGAACGCCCGAGTGACGTTATTGGCATGCACGACCTTTTCATTCAGCCAGACCTTCACGCCGTCGTCGCTGCCGATTTCGAGTTGAGCCTCCTGGTCTCGCTCGGAAGTGATCTGGGTCTTGAGATAGGCCACCCGTTCATCCCCTGCAAAAAGCTTGTTCAGGTCAACCACCCCGGTTTTGTTGATAGCCGCCTGCCCCACCGGCCGCCAATCAGCTTTCGACCCGGTCTTCTCCGGCTCGAACACAAGATCAAACAATTCCGCCCCGGTCTTCCCCTCGAGTCTGTAGGGGCCTGAGAACATCCAGGCCAGGACGGTTCCATCGGGCGTCTGGCCAGCATTCAGCAGGGCTTTGATGGCATCATCCGCCTGCTTAAGTAGTTCTTGCCGGTCGGTCATTCCCTTGATCTCCTCGAGGGCAGCCAGCGCCCGGGTGTGGCTCACGACCCCCAGTTCTCCGGCCACCCGAATGGCCGCCGGAATCGCCTCGTTCTTCAGGGCGGCATCATGGCTGCAAGCTTTGAGGATGTCGAGCGACCCGAGCGTAGGAATCTCGGCCAGCCCGGAGATGGCCTGCCGTTTTTCCTCCGTGCGGCGCGCCATCTCGAGAACGCTGCGATAAGCAGCCAGGCGGTCCGTTGTGGGCGTCTCTTCCGTTGCCGCGAGCCGCAGGCACCCGTCCCGCAGCGCCACAATCGCCTCGCTCGAGTCTGGCGCGCGGCGCGCCACCTCCACCAGGTGCGGCACTGCCGCCGCATCGGGCCACCCCACCAGGGTGCGGAAAGCGGCTTGGCGGACCTCGCTATCGTCGTCCCCCAGGGCCTTTACCACCGCGGTCAACGAGGCGGGCCCGGCGGTGTACCCGAGCAGGCGCAGCAAAGCGGCCCTCGAGGACGGCTTCTGAGCCTGGCTGAGCGCGCCAAGCACGATGTCCGCCGCGGCTTTCTTGTCCTGCGTCCGACTGCAGATAGCCTGACCAGCCCCTTCGCACGCAATTCGAACCTGAGCGTTTTCCGTGCTGAGAATCGTTGCAGTGATCGTCGCCAATTGCGCGCCTTGGCCCATCACTCCCAGCGCCTTGGCAGCCTCGGCCGCCAGACCGGCGTCCGTCCCACTTACCAGTCGCACCATTAGGGGCAAGGCCGCCGCCGTGCGGCGACTGGCCAAAACGCTCAGCACCGTGGCGCGGTCGGACGGGTCGGATGTCTCGATCATGCCGATCAGCGCCTCATCAACACCCGGTTTGCCCAGGCGTCCCAGAGTCTTGCGCGCGGCCTCTGTATCGGCCCCCTGGCCCGAGCCCGCCAACCGCACCAGCATGGGCACATCGGCTGCTTCGCCATGCCGGCTCAGGCAATCGATCGCCGCCACGCGGACATTAGGATCGGACTCGCGACCGGCCAGACTCAATACCGAGGGCCGGGCGGCGACGTCGGGCAGGTCCACCAGCACTCCCAGCAAGATCAGTTGACCGGAAGACTTCATGGTCGGAAGCGCCGTGGCCACGGCGTTCTGCAGGGCTGCATCCGTGGACATCATGTACGCGGCCAGTGTGGCTTCACGCATGGCCGCGTCTTCGCCCTGCACCATCTCGATCACCAGTTTGACCGCTTCGGCTTGCAGCAGTGCGCCGATCCATCCTTTCAAAGCAGCAACACGGATGGACTGGGGTTGGCCGGGCTGCACCAGGTCGCGGTAGATGGCCGCAGCCTGGGAATTTGCGCCCGCATTCTTGAGATGCGCCGCAACGGTGATCTGCGCGCAGCCACGGGCATGGGCCAGGGAAGGGGCAGGATCGAGTCCCGCAAGCGCCTGGGCGGCGGACTCGGTGCCAATCTCCCCAAGCGCCATAATGGCTGCGCCCGCTACCACGGGATCAGCGTCTTTGGCTGCACGCACCAGGGCGCTGACTGCTTCGGGGTCGCGCCGGATTCCGATCGAACCGATCAAGCCCGACAGCAGCCGACCCTGGACTTTGGGCAGCGCGTCTCTCAAGGCGGCACCCGCCGCCGGGGATGCCATGGGCTCGAGCGCCATCCGGGCTGGATGCGACAGATCGTCATCGGTCAGCAACGGCGCCAGGGCGGGCACGCAGTCCGCTGACCCAACCACCGCCAGCCAGCGGCAGATGCTGCGCTTGGCGTCCTTGGTCGTCTCGGGCGCTTTCAGCACGGCCAGCAGCTTGGTCTCGATGTCCTTGTGCTCGGCAGGCGACGACTTGCGGATCTGTTCCTCGATCTGCGCCAGTGGCTGGCGGCTCTGGCCAAATCTGAACTTCGCCAGCCCTTCATACGCATCGGAAGACGCCGGCTGGCCAAACACGCGAACCGATCCCAGCGCCAGGCTAAGAACGGCAAGCAGAGCAAAAGTTTTCATGGTCTTGTCTGAAGAAATAATGAATGTGGGGTTCAGTCTCATGGAAATCATACGATGCTCCAGGGATCCCGTTTGGCGCGGCCCAGCATGGCGGTGGCCGAGGAATCGCCAATGACCTCTTCCGTTTCGGGGTTCCAGCGGAACTTCCGACCCAGGCCGATGCCGAGGACACACAGGTGGCCCACACTGGCGGAGCGATGAGCCACCTCGGCGGGTGTGATGGTCAGACGCCGCGACTTCACACAGTCGAGGAAATTACCAATATGATTGCCCGACCGATAGAGATTGATCTCCTCCGGTCGGATCTTTTCCTTCATCAAACTCTTGGGGCTGGTGTCGAACCCGCCGCGGTCCACCCAAACCCAGCCGTCGCTCCCGATCCACTTGGCGCCCATGCGATGCTGTCCTTCCGCGTTCTGCAAGATCATCTTCGCGCCGTTGGCATAGCTGCATTCAATCCGGTAACGCGTCGCGGCATCCCAGATGCCCGTCTTGGGAAAGTCGGCGTAAATAGGATTGACCTCCACCGGACCCGTGTATTCGGTGCCCAAACCCCATTGGGCGATGTCGCCGTGGTGACCGATCCA
>JBAXTC010000055.1:0-19247 GCA_037130375.1 Verrucomicrobiota bacterium
TGCTCACCGCCCACGGCACCCTCCAGCCCGTCCAACCGCCCGCCGCCCTCTTCGCTCGCTTTTCCAGCCATCCCGATAAACCTTCAGCCATTCAAAATTCCCCAGTTCAAGGTTCAGCGGTTCAAAGTTCGACGGTTCAAAGTTCGACGGTTCAAAGTTCGACGGTTCAAAGTTCAGCGGTTCAAGGTTCAACGGTTCAAAGTTCAACGGTTCAAAGTTCCCCCGTCCGAAGTTCCCCAGTTCAAGGTTCAACGGTTCAAGGTTCAACGGTTCAAGGTTCAACGGTTCAAGGTTCCCCCGTCCAAAGTTCCCCCGTCCGAAGTTCCCCCGCCCAAAGTCCCCCGCCTCTCTACTCCCTCATCCGCGAACCCGCCTGCTGGAGACTCACCTTCGACGGCTGCCAAACCACATTGCCGCACGGACTGGGCATCCTCTATATCTTCCACCTTCTCATGTATCCGTCGGTTCCAGCCCCCGCCGCGCGTCTGGCCGCCAAAATCCAAACCCGGCGTCATCGCAAAGCCGGCCTCGCCGGCATTCCCAACCCGGAAGGCGGTATCATGGTGCCGGACGAGGACAGCGTGGTCGAGGAATCGGTTGATAAGATCGGGGATTCCAAAGTGCTCCGCGCGCTGCGCCGCCAGCATGCGGAATTGGAAGCCGCCATCGACAGCGAGCAGGCCTCCGAGCCCGAAAAGGCCGAAGCCCAGCGTGATTTGGAGCAGAACGAGAAACTGCAACAGCAATATCTGAGGCGCTTCCAGGACACCGCCCAAAAGGCCGCCGAGGCCGTCCGCCGAGCCATCTATCGCTTTCTGGATGCGCTGCGGACGCCCCCGCCGGGTCGGAAGGTTGGCGATGCTCTATGCATCCGCTTCGCCGATCACCTCGAGGAATTCCTTCTCATTCCTTCCCGCCGCTATTCCGGCCACCGAGCGCGCATCGCCCGGGCCGATCTGGCGGGCTGCCTCATCTACGAACCCCCGCCCGGCACGGTTTGGGTTGGCTAAACGGGTTAGAAGTCCATCGGGTCGGGCTTCATGCCGGACATACCTTGTCGGAACTCGGACAAGGTTCGTCCGCCCTAGCCGGGTATATGAAGAACACAGCCCGCAAGACCACCCGGAAAGGTTCACGACCCCAAACTCGCGCCACCCAGGTCAGACCCAGAAAGACCTCCGCATGGATGCGGCTCTGGGCCGCGCTCCACCCCAAACCGGCGCTCCCGATCAACCACCCCATCCCCCGCCTGACCCTACCGCCCGTCCCGCCACCTCCGGGTCGGCAAACCAAAGCGCGAGCGCTCTGCCTCCTGCTTCTCGCGCTGCGGGTGATGGGCGGCCAGGGCGGTGCCGGCAGTTCCACCGGCACCCTCTGCCACCACTTTCCGCACCCCTCGGAAAACCCTTTGGCGCGCGCCAATTCGTTGGTCCACAGCCCGTGGACCACGCGCGTCATTTAACAGAAAACACAAGAAACAAAAGGAAATAGCACATGAAAATCCTAGACATCCCGCAATCCGGCAAACGCGGATTGTATGTATCGCAGAACGGCCGCTACGGCCAGATCAGCCGCATCCTGGCCATCCCGGCCAACCCGCGCACCAGCGGTCAGCTCGACGTGCGTCAGCGTCTCGCCAAGTTCACCCAGGCCTGGCGCGGTCTCACTCCGAACCAGCGCACCGCCTGGATTCTCGCCGCCAAGAACCATCAATCCAAGGCACGTTGCGGGCAGAGCGGTCCGCTTACCGGCGGGCAGTTCTTCGTCCGGATCAACTGCAACCTCGCCATCATGGGAGCAAGCTCGGTGGTGGTGCCGCCCGCAGCGGTGACCTTTCCGACGCTGGTTCCCTCGTCCCTCGAGGTTACCAACACCCTGGGCGTCCTCGCCATCAAGATGGTTTGCGGCGATGATCCCACGGAATACACCATGATCCGCGCCTCTGCTCCCCAGAGCGCCGGCATCAACGCCTGCAGCGACTTCCGCCTGCTCGGCGAGTGCCCCCAGCCGGTGCTGGGCAAGGCTGACATCACCAGCCTTTACGTCAACAAGTTCGGCGATCCTGGCGTCGGTGCGAAAATCTTCGTGCGCGCCAACCAGATGATCGACGGTTACGAAGACTTCCCTCGCCAATTCGAGGCCCTCGTTCCCGCCGCCGCCTAACCCCAACCGCCCGTGGGCTGCCTCGAGCAGCCCACGGGCTTCTCTTCCTCCTTGCCTTATCTGATATGAAAAACTCATTCCAATCCGCGTCCGCGCTCTTCAGTGACACGCCGGCCGGGCTTCGGCGGGCCATCGTTCTGGCTCTGCTGGCCCTCGGCGTGCTCATGCTGGTTGCCCTCGCCGCGGGCTGCGCCTCCACCCCCACCGGCGTCGCCCGCGAGGAAGCCATCTACGGATGGGCCACCAACGCCGTCAGCCAGGCGCGACAGCTCATTCCCTTCATTCCCGCCCCGGCCAGCAATGTGGCCGAGATCAGCCTCGGCATCCTTGCCGCCCTTCTGGCCGCCTGGAACACCGCCCAGCATCAAGCCATTCAAAAGCTCAAGAATGGCAACGGCACCGCCGCCATCGCTTCTGCCGGACCCCGCCCGCCAACAGCCGGCAGCTAGGGGCCGCCCCAGGGGCGGCGGGTTTACTCGTTTTCCCGCCGCCCCACTTCTTGGAGTTAGCAGTTAGCGCCTATGCCCCTCTCCCCTCTTCCCTCTCCTCTCTTCCCTCAGCAGGCGGCGTCTGCCGCCAGCGTCGGAAAGCTGTCCTCGATCACATACGTCAAAGTCCGGACCTCAGCGGTCGAAGCGTGCGGCACGTGCCAGCTTCAGCCCATGCCGTTTTGCCAAGGTCACAAGGTGCGCATCAGTCGTATCTTTTGGACCTGCCGTCACAGTCGGCCAACTTGCTGACGAAATGGGCCTCGTATCGCCAGTTGGTATCCATTCTGATAGACATTGAGTTCCTTCGCGGACTTGATTTGCATAATCGCCTCCTGACCTCCGCTCTCTCGACATGCCGCTGCTAGCGGAGCTTGACCCGTTCTTCCATTCTCTATGTCCGCACTCCATCGGGTGCCTGGCGCTGCAGCTCGACCAGACGATGACGGGATTGGAGGGCCTGTACGGCGGCAGGCAGGAGCGGCTTCAGCCAGGCGAAAAGGACACGGTTGGTACTGTTACCGATCCTGAGCCAAAGCACTTGTGGCCCAGTCCGAGATCGCTGGGTAATCCTGAAGGATTTCCTGCTCTGAAGCGCCCTCGGCCAACATATCCAGCACGTCCTTCACGCGAAGGCGCATGCCGCGGATACAGGGCCGACCGCCGCACTGGTTAGGGTTAACCGTGATTCTTTCCATAATCATCCAGCGAATCTATAATATTCGCGCAGTTATGGATGGGCAAGCGTCTTTAAAAACTCAAAGCGGAGGACGAAGGACGGAAAACAGAGAACAGATGACGGAGGACCGAGGACAATCCGAAAAGCTGAAAGCGGAGGGCAGACCCGCCGTTACGCACTCACTGTTGTGCGCGCGCGGGCCGGGACGGATTACAGTATTTCGGTGGCCCGGTGCTTCAGTGGTAGTCACCTTGTTCATAAATCAAACAACATCACCGAAACACCGCCCCCCGCCCTCTCCCATCTTCCGACTTCCGTCTTCCGTCCTCCATCTCCCATCTCCCGGGACGCAGGGACCAGGGACCAACACACAGAACGAGTGGGCCGGGAAGCCTGCTCCTTATAAGCAGCGCCCCTGCGGCGCTTTTTCCGTAGCGCGCTCGGCCATCAAGCGGTCTTTGCGCCAAGCGACGGTCCATCCGCTCAGAAAGGTATCAGCCTCTAATCCTGCGAGGTATCAAATCATTCGCCCCAGCTTCAGTGTTCTGAATCTGTTCCCTTGTAACGTTCGCGCGGTGTGACGATGCTACGGGGTCCATGCGAACTGCTGATTTCGATTTCGATTTGCCTCCGGGGCTAATCGCGCAGACACCTGCGCCCCGGCGCGACGAGTCCCGTCTGCTGGTGTTGCATCGTGACTCGCGCCAATTCGAGCACCGCCAGTTTCGCGACCTGCTCGGGTATTTGCGTCCGGGCGATGTCCTGGTGCTCAACAATTCGCGTGTCATCCCGGCGCGTCTCCGCGGAGTCAATGCCCATACGGGCGGACAATTTGAAGTTCTGCTCTTGGAAGAAAACTCGACCAACGACTGGTGGGCCATGCTCCGCCCAGGAAAACGGGCGCGAGCCGGAACCCAAATCGATCTTCGCACCACCCGTGGCGAACCCGGTAACATGCGGGCCACCGTCCTCGAAAAGAACGACGAAGGCCACCGCCGCTTGCGCTTCGCCGGCCCCGCCAACATCACCGAACTGCTCGATGCCCTGGGTGAAGTGCCTCTGCCGCCCTATATTCGACGCGAGGACACCGGCTGCATGGAACAGGACCGTCAGCGATATCAAACGGTGTTTGCGCACCGCGCCGGTTCGGTGGCTGCGCCTACGGCAGGATTGCATTTCACCGAAAGCTTGCTCGGCGAAATTCGCGCTCGCGGCGTGGAGGTTTGTTTCGTCACCCTGCACGTCGGCCTCGGAACCTTCGCGCCGGTCAAGACCGAAGCCATCACTGACCACACGATGCACGAAGAACGATACGAACTTAGCGAGGAAACCGCTCGCATCATCACCGATGCGAAACAGCACCACCGCCGTGTCATCGCCGTCGGCACTACTACCGTGCGCGTGCTCGAGAGCCTCGCCAGCCGCCCACGATGCGACCATCGTCACCCGTCACCCGCTGCCCATCAACCATCACCGCTCGCACTGTCCGCCGGTTCCGGCCGCACGCGAATCTTCATTTACCCGCCTTACTACTTCAGCATCGCGGACGCGCTGCTAACGAACTTTCATCTCCCGCGATCCACCCTGCTGATGCTCGTCTCCGCATTCGCTGCGCCGAACGGCACGAGTGGGCGTGAACTTGTAATGTCGGCCTACGCCGAAGCGATTCGCCAGCGCTACCGGTTTTTCAGCTACGGCGATGCGATGCTCATTGTATGACGGTCATTATCAACATGGCGATGACGGCGGATGGAAAAATCGCCACGGCGAACCGTGCGGTTGCTTCCTTTGGCAGCCGGCGCGACCACGATCATCTGCTCGCGCTGCGTGCTACCGCCGACGCAGTAATGGCCGGCGCGCGCACGGTGGATTTGAATCCCATCAACATGGGGCCTGGGTCAGTGAGGTGCCGCCGTTTGCGCTTGAAGCGCGGCCTGGCTGAATACAATTTGCGCGTCATCGTGAGCCGCTGCGGCACGGTCAACCCAACTGCGGAGATTTTCAGGCACACATTCTCCCCCGTTCTCATCCTGACAACCCGCCGCGCAAGCGAGCGCCGCTTGAAAGGGCTTCGCGCGGTGGCCAGCGAGGTAAAAATCTGCGGGGCGAAGCAGATTGATTTTCGCCACGCGCTCCAGTGGCTTCATGACAAATGGGGTGTCAAACGTCTGCTTTGCGAGGGCGGCGGAGAACTCAACGACGCGTTGTTCCGCGCCGGCCTGGTGGATGAAATCCACCTGACGGTTTGCCCAAAAATCATCGGCGGGCGCGCGGCGCCAACCATTGCCGACGGCCTGGGCGCAGGCACGCTGGCCAGGGCCGTCCGGTTGGAACTTCAGTCTGCGCGACGCCAGGGTGATGAGATGTTCCTCGTCTTCCGTGTCGATCACGTTCGCGCTTGCAGTGGGGGCGTCCGCGCCAATAGATTGCCGCGTCGCAAGTTGCAAGCGCGGCAAATCCGCGGTGAAGCTCGCAGGCAATAACCAAGATGACCGTCAGAAATACGTTGATCTTAACCGGGGCGCACGGCTTCGTGGCCGGCAGTGTCCTGGCACAGTCTCGCCACCAGTGGCAGGTCCACGCGGTCTCTCGGGGCGAGCCGCTGGCCGCGCGCGACGGTTTGCAATGGCATACGTGTGATCCGCAGCGGCCTGCTCAGTTGGCCCAATTGTTTCATGAGGCGCGACCGCAGGCGGTCATCCACACCGCCGCAGCGGCGGACATTGACTTTTGCCAGACGCACCCGGAAGCCGCGCGCGCTGCCAACGTTGAGTTCACGCGCACGGTGGTGGACCTGTGTGGGGACACCGGGGCCAGGCTCGTGTTCTGCTCGACGGACACCCTATTCGACGGTGAACATGCGCCCTACAGCGAGGATGCCACCCCGGGTCCGGTGAACTTCTATGCTCAAACCAAGGTGGAAGCTGAACAACTCGTGGCCCGCCTGGGCTCGCAAGCGGTCATTGCCCGGCTCTCGCTGGTGGTGGGCTTGCCGCTGCTGGGCGCGGGAAATTCCTTTCTCGTTCGCATGATCGCCGCGCTCAAAGACGGCAAGACGGTCAGTGTGTCCGAGCGCGAGGTCCGCACCCCGGTGGATGTGATCACCCTGGGCCGCGCGCTGCTTGAACTGGCCGCGCGCAATCACCACGGCATTTTTCACCTCGCCGGCAGCAGCCGGGTTAGCCGGTTTGAAATGGCGCAAAAGATCGCGCTATGCTTCGGCCTTCCCCAGAGCCTGGTTATCCCCCAAGATGCGCTCAATGCCCCGGACCGGGCGCCACGTCCCCGGGACGTTTCCCTCAATAACGGCAAGGCATCTGCCCTGCTCGAAACCCCCATGCGCACCCTCGACGAAGGGCTATCCTTAATTCGGCAAACGGCTAAGATGTCAGCTTTATGAGCACCCCGAAAATCAAGTTCGATCTGCAGATAAAATACGGCTCGGAATACGGCCCGGAGGAGGAGCAGGCTCTGCTCGAGGTGCTCCGCCAGGGGGCGCCCACCAGCGGAGACGCCTGCATCCAGTTCGAGCAGAACTTCGCGGCCTACTGCGGCGTCAGCCATGCCCGCGCGGTCAGCAACGGCACGGCGGCCCTGTTTCTGTCCCTCGTGGCGCTGGACATCAAGCCCGGGGACCGCATTCTGACGACGCCCCTGACGTGGATTGCCACTGCCGCGGCGGGGGTCACGCTGGGGGCGGAAGTGGATTTTGTGGACATCGACCCGGTCACCTGCAACCTCGATCCGGCGCAACTGGAGGCCAGGATCACCCCGAATACCAAAGCAATCCTCCCGGTGCATCTCTATGGCCAATGCTGCGACATGGACGCCATTCTCGCAATCGCCCAGCGCCACGGCGTGCCGGTGGTGGAGGATGCCTGCCACGCTGTCGGAGCCGAATACAAGGGGCGCAAGGCCGGCAGCATGGGAATCACCGGCTGCTTTAGCTTCCACGAGCAGAAAAATATTTCGACCCTCGGCGAAGGCGGGATGGTTGTCACCAATGACCCCGCCGTGTTCGAGCGAGTGGCACTCTACCGCTCGCACTGCACCCGGGTCTATGGCCGCAGCACCAAATACTGCTCGCTGGACGAAACACGCCTTCCGATGGGCCAACGGTTCTGGTGGCAGGACTTCGACGACTGCGGCTATAACTTTCGCATGACGGATGTGCAAGGCGCAGTGGGTGTCGTGCAGTTGCGGAAACTCGATGCGCTCAACCAGCGCCGCATCGACAACGCCGCATGGCTGTCTGCCGGCTTGCGCGACATTCCAGGCATAACGCTGCCGACCGTCAAACCGGGCTGCAAACATGTCTTCCACCTTTACCCGGTGCAGATCGACCCCGTGAAGTTCGGCCGCACCAAAGATGACTTCATCTGGGCGATGCTCCACGAGCGGGGCATCAAAGTCGGCACTCATTACACACCCTTGCACTACACCACAGCGTTCCAGAATCGCGGCTTTCGGAAAGGCCAGTTTCCGGCCGCCGAAGCCGTGGCCGAACGCCTGGTCACCCTGCCCATCAACCCCCGCCAAACCCGCGAAGCGCTCGATTACCTGATCGAGAGCATCCAGAATCTGCGCCGTGGGTAGCGCCGCTTCGGCCAGCAGCAGTTTGGAACCATTATCGCCCGGCCAAACGTCCTGGCGCTGGCGGGTTCTTCTGGCGACCTACCTCGGTTACGGCGGCTATTATCTCACCCGCAAGACCTTCACGATCTGCAAGACCACCATCGCCCATGATTTCGGATGGAACCTCGGCGACACCGCGCACATCTGGACCGCCTACCTCGTGGCCTACATGGTCGGCATGTTCATCAACAGTTTCGTTGGCCGCCGGTGGGGGCCGCGCCTGCTGCTGCTGGGCGGGCTCAGCCTCTCGCTCCTGTGCAATGTGATCTTCGGCTTCGCCAATTCCTTTGCCACATTCCTCGTGTTCATGTTCTTCAACGGCCTGGTGCAGGCCAGCGGCTGGCCGGGGAGTGTCGGGGCGGTTTCCCACTGGCTTCGGCCGGCCGAGCGCGGCACGATCATGGGGTTTTGGTCCACGAACTATCTGTTTGGCAACATGCTGGTCAAATCCCTCGGCGGTTTCCTGCTCGGAACCTGGGGCTGGCGTTGGTCTTTCTGGGGCTGCACCCTGCTGAGTTGCGGGGTGTGGTGGCTTCTCTTTTTCTGGCAACGCAGCCGCCCGGAGGATGTGGGCCTCAAGCGGATCGTCGCGGAGACGCCATCCGAAAAACACGCCGTGCAGGCATCGCAGGCTGAGCGCGTGACGCTCAAGCAATATGCCCAATTGGCCTCGAACCCGATCATCCTCTCCATGGGAGCAAGTTACTTTTGCATCAAGTTCATTCGGTATGCCCTCGACTCCTGGCTGCCCGCGTTCCTGAATATCCAGGGACTCGAGGTCGCCCGCGCCAGCTACTACTCGCAGGTCTTTGATTTCGCGGGCCTGGGCGGAGTGGTCCTGGCCGGCTGGGCGCTTGACCGCTGGTTCAAAGGCAACTGGGCCGCGGTCTGCGCCGTCATGGGGCTGGGCGTGATCGCGGGTTACCTGGCCGTCATCTGGTTGGGCGGCAGCCCGATTTCCGTCGCGATCTGCTTCGGTTTGGTCGGCTTCATGCTCTACGGGCCGGACACGCTGCTTTGCGGCGCGGCCTCGGTTCAAGTGGCAGGCGAGAAAAACGCCGTGGCAGTGGCGGGGCTGGTCAATGGCCTGGGCAGTATCGGCTCGGTTCTGCAGGAACAGGTCATCGGATGGCTTGTCCGTGGCGACGTCCGGGTGGGAATACGCAATAGCAATCTCCTGGCCCTCTCCGTGAGCATCGTCATGACCTGCCTGCTCGCAGTAATTGCCTGGCGGCTCCACACCATTGCGTCAAAGCACCACGACATAAGGAAAAAAGATTTTGACAGCAGCCCATCTGTTCGTTAGCTTGAGCCCAGGCTGGCTTTGCCAGCAAGTCGAACACACATCATTCAAAGTCAACCATGCAAAAACCCATACAGACAGTTATGAAAATCACAGACCGACCCTCATCCAATAGACTCCAGCGCAGACAACCTTTAATCCGTTTCGCAGCCGGCAGTTGTGCCGCCTTGGCGGCGGTGTCGCTACTCATTGGTTCGGAAATCTCCGTGAAGGCGCAGTCCGACAACTTCGATTCCTACTCGACCACCGCCCAGCTTAAGGCGGCGGGATGGATTAATGCTTACCTCAACGCGGGTTTGGTTACCACTACTTTTCCGCCGGTCGGGTCAGGCAAGGGCCTGCGCATGCAGGCCGACCCTTACCCGGGAGCCGCGCCCGCTGCCAACATGTGGTATCAGACAAACGATTACACCAGTTTTTACCTGGCCATTGACCTGGTTAATTGGGGCGGCGGCAACATGGATCAGGCGGCAGTGCTGTTCGCGCGCCTGACCGATGCAACCACAGGCACCGTGATACTCGACCAGAATCCGGCTAATGCTCAGGGCGTGATCTGCAACTACGACGCTTCGCAGCGCGGAGAGAATCCGGGTGATCGGCGCGGAGGCCAGCTCCAGATAAACATGGTTAGCGCGGGTTTCTCGACCATCACGCTTGCGGCCGCTGAAATCACTTTCGAACCGGGCCGATCTTATCGAATCGTCTTCAGCGGCTCAGGCAGCCCGGGCCATTTCGTCGCGCAAGCCTATGATTGGAACGACCTCACTACGCCGCTCGTCACCATTCAGGGTGACGACTCGGGCTTAGGATACAACCACGGCGGGTGTGGCCTGTTGGCTTTCAGCCGCAATGGCACTACTGGCACGACAGATGTCACCTTTGACAACTACTATGCGGGCGCAACGAATCCCAATCTGGCCACGCCACCCGCGTTATCTCACCCGATTCCCGGCACGCCGGTTCTGGCCACCCGTTCTCCTTCGGCACGATGGAAGAACTTTTCCAGCCCCGCTTCGGGCATCACCTTCACCGCCAACACCTACAGCACGAACGTGATCAACGCCTCGGCTACCAAACTCAGTCTGAATGGCGTGGATGTCTCTTCGCACCTGGTGCTTTCGACCAACGGCACCTCCATCAGTGGCAGTCTGCCGGGTTCCGCGCTCGATACCAACAAGCTGTACAGCGCGGAACTGGTCGTCACAGACGTGGCGGGCACCAAGAGCTCGACCAATACTTTCTGGTTTGACACATTCTCAGACGCCTATCTGCTCACCTCGAGCGTCAAGACCATTGAGGCGGAGGAGTACAACTACACCGCCGGCACTAACCAATGGGACCCCATCCCCGTGTCCGGCCTCGACACGAATACCGTTCAGATCAACGGCGGCGGGATCGGTTACTATGACCTGGTGGGAACCGCCGGGATCGATTACTCGAACCACAACGCAAATCCGGACATTAGGTGGTCAATGTTCCGCACTCAGGATGCCGAGAATACCATTAACGGCGGGTTGGTGGGTGTTTATGGACCAGATTTTAATATTGCAGAGACCGACCCCGGCTCGGACAACATTCGTAGCCAGCACGGAGCGGTAGGATTGCTCGAATACGTTACCGGCCGGAATGAGACGGGGGATTGGCAGAATTACACTCGAAGCTTCAGCCCGGCATTTTACGTGGCTTATCTCCGCTATTCTTCCTTCGGCGCCACCTCGAATGAACTTTACATGGTAACCAGTGACCCGACTCAGACGGGCCAAACGACCAACAAGCTTGGCACCTTCAGGATTCCCAACAACATCAGGTGGATCAACTACCTCTATAGTCCGCTAGTCGATGACGCGGGTAAGCAACCCTTGTTGGGCTTGGCAGGCGTCAAAACTCTTCGCCTCATGTCCGCTGGAACTCCGCTTCTAGACCAATACAAAGCCATGCTCAACTATGTTATGCTGGTTCAAACGCCGGTCTCGGTCTATTCCTCCGCCACGGTCAACGGCACTTATACGCTGGAAGCCAGCGCCTCGCCCAACTACGACAACGGCACGATCACCGTGCCAGCCCCCAGCGGCACCCGCTTCTACCGCTTGAGCGCCGCTGTGCCACTCACGATCAAGAGCATCTCGGTCTCGGGCGGCAACGTAGTCCTGACCCTTTTGCACTGATAGACTTGCAACTGGAACGAAGACTTTCCGGATTAAGCCGCGCGGCGACACCAGCCCTTGCTGGTCTGCTCGCCGCGCTCCTGCTCATGTCCGGGGCGCTTTCAGTCAGTCATGCCCTCCATGAGTCCCTTCATCATGATGGCGCTGCCAATAGTCACTTCTGCCTGGTCTGTTTGTTTGCCAAGGGGCAGGTGAACGCCGCGGAAGTCGCGCTCGCTTCAGCTCCCATCCTCTTCTGCTGCCTTTATGGCATCGGCGCGGCCAAACCCTCGCCCTTGCCGGATTCCGATTATCGTCTCTCCCCCAGCCGCGCTCCGCCTCGCTCTTGACTTCCTTCGGGTCGGTCAGTAGTTCGAAGAGTCCTTTGCGCTTCCGTTCGTTCGGATGCGCCCTTGCAGGAGTTAATATGAAAGCAGGAAGATTTGACCAAACAACCCGCCGCCGAAGCGGAAAAGAAGAAGCTCGAAGAGGAACTGGCGGCGGACCTCCAGAAAAACCAGCCCGCCGCCGCGCCATCCGCTACTGCCACCCCATCCGCCACCGCCGCGCCGTCTGCCCGGTGGTCGCCCGAGCAGCCCATCACAATAGCGCGCGCGGGTTCGGCCTATATGAACATGAGTTTCGACGCCTTGATGGACTTCGGCTGGTCCACGGCGGCAGACCCAGCGCACTTGCTCGAACTCGGCGACCACGACCCCAACGCCCGCGGCTTCTCGCTCGTCAACGCCGAAATCGTGCTCGATGGCGCGGTGGACCCCTATTTCAAAGGCTTCGCCAATCTTGTTTTCAAGCTCGACCAGAACGACCAGACTGCTGTGGAGTTGGAGGAAACTTACCTGCAAAGCATGTCGCTGCCGGCCAACCTGCAACTCAAAGCCGGCCAATTCCTGGCTGACTTCGGCCGACAAAACACCCAGCACCCACACCAGTGGGCCTTCGTGGACAACGCCCTGATTCTCACCCGCACCTTCGGCCCGGACGGATTGCGGGGCATCGGCGGGCAGCTTTCCTGGCTGGCGCCTACGCCCTTTTTCACCGAAGCCCTCCTGGGCGTTTTCAATGGCCAGGGAGGAACCGCCTTCAGCTTTCGCAATCCAGGCAATCCGGACCTGCTCGGCATGGACCGCTTCCACGGCCGCGCCACGATCAACCGGACCTTAAGCAGCCCCGGCGATTTGCTCTTCGTGCCCCGCCTGTCCTCGTCGTTCGATCTGACCGACCAACAGGCGCTGGTGGTGGGCGTGTCCGCCGCTTTCGGCCCGAACGACACCGGCTACCACCAGAATACGCAGATTTACGGCGCCGACATTTATTGGAAGTGGAAAGCGGCCAACGCCCACGCTGGCTTTCCGTTCGTCTCGTGGCAGACCGAAGCATTGTACCAAAAGTTCGACGCCGGCACCGACCCGACTGTATTCTTGCCCGCCGAGACGCTCACCGACTGGGGCTTTTACTCGCAAGTCCTCTGGGGCTTCAAAGAGCGCTGGATCGCCGGCCTGCGGGGCGAGTACGTCGATGGCAACTCCGGCGCCTACGACCCCTACGACGTATTCCGCGGCCAGCGCACCCGCATTTCGCCTGCCCTGACCTTCTACCCGAGCGAGTTTTCCAAGATACGGCTCCAATACAATTACGACCAGGGAGTTCTGTTCGGCACCGCCCACTCGGTCTGGTTACAGCTCGAGTTTCTGCTGGGCGCTCATGGCGCGCACAAGTTCTAGCCGCAAATCAACTTTCCCAGCGCCATCGCAATCAAATTCAAAATCCGAAAACCGAAGACAAAGCACATTATGAAGAATATCTGGTTAAGCCTCCTGCCCCTGCTGCTCCTGGCAACCCCCGCGCAGGCCAAACTCAACGTCGTCGCCACCACGCCGGACCTGGCGTCCATCGCCAAGGAAATCGGCGGCGACCATATCGACCTCACCATCCTGGCCAAGCCCACCGAGGACCCGCATTTCGTCGATGCCAAGCCCAGCTTGATCCTGAAGCTGAACCGGGCCGACGTGGTCATCGAGGGCGGCGCGGAACTGGAGATCGGCTGGTTGCCCCGTTTGTTGGACCAGGCCCGCAACGTAAAACTGGCCTCCGACGCGCCCGGCCACGTCGCTTGCTCTCACGGCGTTCCCCTGAAGGAGATCCCCTCCAGTCTCGACCGTTCCAAAGGCGACATCCATGCCGCCGGCAATCCTCATTACATCGTGGACCCTGCCAACGCCAATATCGTCGCCCGGAACATCACCCAAGCCTTCTGCGCCCTCGACGAAAAGTCCTGTGCTGCTTACCGCGTCAACTTGCAGAAGTTCACCGACGCCCTCGATGCGAAGCTGGTCGAGTGGCAGAAGAAGCTCGAACCGTTCAAAGGCCAGCAGGTCGTCGCCTACCACAACTCCTGGCTTTATTTCGGCGAACGCTTTGGCCTGAACATCGACTTATTCCTCGAACCCAAGCCCGGCGTGCCGCCGACGCCGAAACACCTGTCTGAAGTGATCATGAAGATGAAACAGGACAAGGTCCGCGTCATCCTCGTCGATCCCTACCTGGACCGGCGCACCGCCGAGACCGTCGCCGGCAAGACCGTCGCCACCGTGGTCGATGTGGCGCAATTCCCCGGTGGCGTCAAAGGCACCGAAGGCGACTATATCGCCCTGATGGACTACCTCGTCAACTCCGTAGCCACAGCCCTCGCTGCCAACAAGTAATCTGCCAGTAACCGGTAACCGGTAATCAGTCACCACTCTAATCCACATGGAACTTCTCTCATTGATGAAATGGCCGCTCATTGGTCGGCGAACTGCTAGTCGTGCCCCCGGCCGACGTGATGAAGACCTTCGGCCTGTTTGTCGTCCTGGGTGCCGTTCACTTCGTGTTCCGTAAGAAATTCCTCGCCATCTCGTCCGATGCGGAGCGGGCGGAGGCCAGCGGCCTCAATGTGCGCTGGTGGGATTTCATCTTCTACATGATCTTCGGCCTGGTGGTGACCAGCTTTGTGCATATCGGTGGCGTGCTGCTCGTCTTCTCGTATCTTGTCGTGCCAGCGGTTTGCGCCACCTACCTCGTCAACTCCATCGCCGCCCGCTTCGCCGTCGGCTGGGGCATCGCCACTCTGGCCAGCGTGGTCAGCCTCTTCATCACCGCCCGCGTGGACCTCCCCATCGGCGCCGCCATCGTCTGTGCGCTGGGCGCAGCCCTGGTGCTGGTGGAAATCGCGGTGCGATGCTTTCGCCGAACCTGAGATAAAAGGAGCGCGGCTGAGATGTCCTAATCAGTCTCTGCAACGATCGAATCTGGATTGGCGCGCGTCATTGTCAGCTCACCAATTGGAGAGACCGGTTTCTGCTGAAGAGGCGAATCCGACCAATGATACAGCGTTTCACGGTCCAAATCTCACCAACCGCACATCGTCGAACCACGCTTGATCCGTCTCTTTCGTCTGCCCATTCGCGTAGAGTGTGACGACCAGCTCCGCAATTCCCTCCGGCACGCGCGCCGAGCCAAACAACTCGCGCCATTGGTCGGCCGGCGCGCTGGGAAGCACGAGCCGTCTGGCGGCGTCACCACGCGTCCACTCGCCGCGAGCGTTCTTCCACCCAACGCGGAGCGTCACGAGTCCCTGTCCTGCCTGGCGCAGCTTCGCGCCGAAGGCATAGCGCTCACCGGACTTCACGGGAATGTTTTGACCGAAACAACCATTCGCCATTTTCGTTAAGCGCGCAGCGCCGGGCTTCGGATCGAGGGCGAAGGTGCCGGTCGCTTGTTTTTCATCCTGCCAGACCCACCAATGCGCCGGCTGGCCGCCAGCGGTTTCGGTGAAGCTTGCGTTGTGGAGGAGATTGGTGGCTGAGGTTGAGAGGATCACCCGGCGCGCGGCTTCGATCGGGTTCTTGGCCTGCAGCAGCGCCAGTTCAATTCCCGGCAGTGCCTCGGTCCAATTCGTGGACGGCTTCGCGCCCGGATCGCGCGGCGGCCACCAGCGGTTTTTCTCACCGTAAATCCAAACGTATTCATCCGCAGCACCGACGGCCGCTTCCAAGTTGCTCCCCAACCGCTGGACGCGGGGCTCGCCCTCCCGGCCGAAGTAATACGACGAGCCGGGCGGATTCACATAGGCATCGAGATAAAATCCAAAGCTGGCCTGCACCTGCGCGCGATACTTGGCACGGTTTGCGGGCGTGATGAACACCTGGCAGTCATTCTTGACCCGGAGCGCCCCGGCCTGAAACGCAGCCTCGCCGTCCCAGCGGTACGCAAATTCCTGGCCGTCCACGAACTTCACGGTGGCGGGTGCGGCATCGAGCCAACCGTCCACAAAGGAGGGGTAGAGGCCATAGTCCTCGGCCGCCAACCCGGCGAGACTGCCGGAATCATCCACAGCGCGCAGGCACACCGAGGTGAGCCAGTAACCAAACATTGTGAGATCGGGAAATTCCCTCGCCATTGCCCGCATGGTTTCCTGTCCACGCTGGCGGACTTTCGCGCCATACTCGGAGAATGGATGCTGTGCCCATCCGGATTGTGACAGATAGCGCCACACCTTTTGTTTGTCGCCGTAAAGCTCGGGGTCAAAAAGGATGCCTCGTAATCCGCCCTGCCGCGCCACGCGCGCCATAATGCGAAACTTCTCGCTGATCACCGCCCAACCCGCATCGTCGAACCAATCCACCTCGCCTGGCAACGCCCAGAGAATGAGAAAGTTCTCCGTCACCTTGGCGGAGCGCGCCGCCTTCAGGTCGGCGAGTGAATCGGCGAACATCGCCTCGGTCCAAGGCTGGCGGCTGAAAAGATTGTTGAAGCTGGTAAACGACGCGCCATCCGGCGTTTTCCCCGGCACGAACAAGATAACGCCGTCGAACGGAGTTTGCTCGAACTGGACGAGGTCGCGCCGGAACTGAGCAACATCCGGTTGATCCCAGCCGGTCATAATCAGCTTCTTGCGCGGAAACGGTGCGGAGTCCGCCAGGCTGGCGGGTGTTTGCGCGGAAAGTGAACCGACCATCAGCCCGAGAAAAGCAATCCAGCATTTCATAAAGTTCTTGGAGCAGCCTGCATTGCGGTGTGGGTGACGCAGTTTTGGGTCATCCTGCCCCAGACGAGAAGCTCGGTCACACCTCTCTGACGGAGAATCTGCTCGCTATGGGTTTGCACAAAGCTGTCGGCGAACTCCCTGACGACAATTGGCGCTTCAGGCGCTGCGGCCAGAATCTCCGCGAGCAGGAGTGTTTTCTTCATGATGGGTTATTGTTTGCCGAGCGGTGCTATTTGTGCAAGCTCGCTTTGTCCGGGTTGAATGGCGCGACCGTCAGCATTCGCGCGCGGAGATCAGCGTTCGCCAAGAGAGGGCCGACGGCGGTTGGGCGCTCCGTGCTGGTTGTGAGCGCGGAACGAGGGGGGAAGCGGGCGAGAGAAGCCTGAGCAGACTTTCATCTTTCATCGAGGCGCGAACAAATTCTTTGCAGATTCGCCCAGATACCCGCAATATCAGTTATCGAAACTCGTCGCACCCACTATGAGGAATATCTGGTTCTGGACCGTCTTGGTTGGGATGCTGATGACGGCCACCGTCGAACTGCCCGATCGCGGCGCCCCAAATCGCTGCTCCTCCGTCTCCGCCATCCCAAGGCCGCCCCGCTCCGCAGTGTTGAGGTGAATGGCAAGAGTTGGAACCGATCCTTTCCCATTTTTCTGTCTATAATGTTTCTGTCTTCATTTGTTGTCTGTCCCTTATGCCCATAATCATTCGCACCTCTCTCCGGCGCCTATCTCAAGCCGAGTTTGGCGACCTGACATACGACGTGATGGGGTGTATCTTCCAGATTCACAATTAGACAGAAACATTGAAGACAGAAAAATGGAAATGACACATGGAAACGAAATCATTTGCGGATTACCGGGTGAAGTCCTTTGGAAGCGAAAACTCCATGCGCTGCAGAAAACCGCAAATGTCATGGGCAGAAGTGATCTTCTTGATATCGTTGCGAGCGGGAGGCAGTATAGCCCGGCAGTGAACGAAGATTCAATTTCATGATGAGCCACACCCATCGGATCACTCGCCGATCATTCCTCAAGAGCAGCGTGTTGGTTGCGGGCGCGCTCAATTTGGCGCCTGGAGGAGTTCTGGGCAGGAACTCGCAACCGGGCGCGAACGACCGGCTCGTGGTCGCCCACGTTGGCGTCGGCGGCATGGGCATGACGCACCTGACCAATATGCTGCGCTTCCAAAAAGAGGGAAAGGTGCGCGTGGCTGCCATTTGCGATGCGGACGATAACCGGTTGGAAGCCGCGGTCGAGAATGCCAGTATCGGTGGAGCCAGCGCTATTCCGTATCGTGATTACCGGTATGTTCTGGAGCGCAAAGATATTGATGCGGTGGTGATCGCCACTCCGGATCATTGGCACGCCGTCCAAACCGTTCATGCCTGTGAAACCGGGAAACATGTTTACGTCGAAAAACCAGCCTCGGTAACCATTCGTGAAGGGCAAGCGATGGTCGCGGCTGCGCGCACCCACAAAGTGGCCGTGCAGGTGGGAGCCCAGGCGCGGACGGCCAAAGGCGCCTGGCAGACCTGCCGGGCTATTGGGACTGCCCGATCGACATGGACGTCGTTTATCAGTTCAAGAATCCCAATTGGACCCTGGAGTGGGGGCAACCGGGAATAAAGGTGGGACAGACGGAGTTTGGGAATGTTTTCTGGGGTGACAACGGCCACCTGATCCTGGAATGGGAAGGCGGCTACCGGCCGGCCAATCCCGAAGCGGTCAACTTCCAACTCCCGCCAGGTGGACAGGAGGTTTACCGCACCGACGAATACGAGGATTTCAACATGAACCATAAGGCAGATTGGTTCAAGTCGATCCGCGACGGACACTTGCGCCCGGCGGTGGACATCGAGATTGGGCATCGCACCGCGACGTTGTGCAACCTGGGGAATCTCTCTTACATTTTGGGCCGCAAGCTCGTGTGGAATGGCGAGAAACAGGAGGTCGCAGGAGACGAACAGGCGAATCGGCTGCTGAGCCGACCACAGCGATATCCTTATGTACTTTAGTGCGAACAACAAGTTATTGCGGCGCATCGGGCATGGTCGGCAGGTAACTGCCGGGGTCCAAGGCTTGGTTGCTCGCATCAAGAGCCCTGATGAAACTATTAGCGGTGTGGCGTGGCAGAGCGCCGGACCATACGGGGCAGCAGCCGTAAAGCCACTGGCCGCGCTCATGGCGGAGGATGATTTTGAACTGGCTCGCAAGGCCAAACGGGGCCTCTACAAGGTGGTGCGGCACGTGGGCCGTCCTGGGGCTGCCAAGGAACGCAAGGCGGTGGAGCGGGAACTCATCACGCTGCTGAGTTCGAGTCCCCCCCAGGTTCGCCGTGAAGTGGCCTGGATGCTCTCGGAGATTGG
Source organism: Verrucomicrobiota bacterium (assembly GCA_037130375.1). Taxonomy (GTDB): domain Bacteria; phylum Verrucomicrobiota; class Verrucomicrobiia; order Limisphaerales; family UBA8199; genus JAPLUA01. The sequence continues at coordinate 18,831 of JBAXTC010000055.1, forward strand.
AAGCACTCGGGCGGTTATGCCTTTAGCTGCGCTGCTGACGGACAAGAAGTTGCGCGATGACGCGCGTTGCGCGCTCACCCGCCATCCGACGCCAGGCGCAGTGACTGCGCTCAAGTCGGCGTTTGCCACAGCCCCCGAGGACTTCAAGTATGCTCTCGCCGATTCGTTGCGGCAGCGAGGCGAAAAGGTGGAAGGTTATCCCAGCCGCAAGCTCGTCCCTGTGAAGCAGACTAGCGTGACGCCGCCGCAACGAAAGTGAAGCGAACCAGACTTTGACTTTTTGATGCTCAAAAAGCTGGAACCTATGATTCAACTGAACTCACAGGAGACAACAGAGACAACAGAGTCGCACCCTGTCTCATCCTTTGAACAGGGAAGACGGGAAGACAGGGTGCCTTTGAACGCCTGAACCTTGAA
>JBAXTC010000550.1:0-5508 GCA_037130375.1 Verrucomicrobiota bacterium
AGGTGTAACGGAGGTACTACGGAGGTACTACGGAGGTGTAACGGAGGTACTACGGTGTAAGTGGGCGGTTCGAACCAGCCAGGATTTGGCGAAATCGACCCAGCCAAAAGACGGCAGTTGAGAGTTTTTTCACAATAAAAACCCACGCACACTGCTGATATGGGCTTGTTTGCGAAAGTACACTTAACTGTGGTAGAATTGTTAGGTGGCTGGGTGGATTTCGTCCACAGGTGGCTGGTTTTAATTCGCCTTGGTGACACGCAACGAGCCAAGCCCTGGCGCATTCGTTCCCGCACCCGATCCTGGAGTTGGCCCTGAGCGGGACCTGCCTCGCAACGGCCATTTGCCCCCCGCTCCGCAGCCAAGCTGCCCCGCCCCCTAAGTCCATTCTCCGCGTTCTGGGCTCCACACCCGAAAAACCAGCCGGGGTGCTTGACCAAGAGCGGCGGAAGATAGGCGGAAATTTTCTATTGACGGTGCGTCCGCCCTATGCTAAGAATGGCACCATGTTTGGTGACCCAAAAAAACGAATTCTCCCTCACCCGCGCAGCGCTCAGTACGAGCGGGCGCGCAAAAAGCAAATTCTAGTTTGACCCTGGGATCCAACCCTGCTACCATCCCCCCCAGTACATCGCGCTGTGAGCGCGATGCTTACAGGTTGTGAAAACAATTTCGGTTGGTCGAATCCGAGCAGCTCGCGCTCTCGCTGTTTGCACCGACTTAATCCAAGTCGGCTTCCCCTACGTTTTTGGACCAGGTTTCCTCTCCCCCTTTGACGCCGCCCTGGACGTCGCAGCCTGCTTGGCGCTAACCGCCCTGGTCGGTTGGCATAACGCATTCATACCTGCCTTCCTGATCGAAGTCCTGCCCATTGGCGACCTTGCCCCCACCTGGACAATCGCCGCCTTCATCGCAACCCGAGGCAGTCAAACGTACTCCCCGGAGACGCCTCATCCACGGGTCACGCCCCGAGACCACAAGGGCCGCCCGCTGGAGATCGCAATCGCAGGTGAGCAAGACTCAGCCTCCAGCATCACGGCACCCTTACCACCCGCCGGCAGCTACAGAACTGAGTTTTGGGATCGCCAGAAAGAACACAACAAGTATTAAGGACGTATGGATATTACAAACCGCCAAGCACGACAGGAGCTTCTCGACTGGGCCAAGAACGTCGGGACCACGCTGCGGCAGCGCGGGGACGACGCTGGCGCCCAAATAGTTGCCCAAGCGTTGAAGCAATATGAAGAAGCCCCATTCCTCCTGCCTGTTCTGGGTGCCGCGAATCGGGGTAAGTCCACCCTCATAAATGCGCTCCTCGGCCGCCAGGACGACACCCTTGCGCCCGTCGGCGAAATCCAGACATCCAGCGTCATTACCCGCATTTCTTGGGCTGAGAAGGATCAGGTCACTGTTCATTTCCGGGAGGACAAAGGAAGCCTGACAATCCCACCGCAAGAGATCAGAGCGTACGTGACGGAAAAGGAAAACCCAGGGAATCGAAAGCAGGTCGAAGTGGTCGAGGTCTCCGGTCCATTCACCAGTCTCGACCGCGAACTCATTCTTGTGGATACCCCGGGAGCCGCCTCCGCACTCGCCCACCACGACGATTTTCTCCTACGCCTGCTACCGCTCGCCGACGCCGTCATCTACCTCGTCACCGCCGACGATCCGCTTAACGCGGCAGAGGAACAACTCCTGCAGCAAGTCCAGAGAGAACACATCAGCAAAATCTTCTTTGCTGTCAATATGGTTGACGCCGCCCGCCCAAGCGAGCTCGCGCAAGGACTAGCGCAGAACCAAAACATCCTCGCAAAGCTGGGACTCCCCGACTGCCACATCCGCCAGATCAGCGCACTCCGGGCCATGCAGGGGGACATACCAGGAAGCGGCCTCGACCCGCTGCTAGCGGGCATTCGTGCGCTTCTCTCGCATCAAAAAGGAGCGCTCAAAGCCCAGCGCCTCCAGGCACGTGTCACAGCCTGCGCCCAGCGCGCGGAGCAGACGCTGGCTCTGGAGGTTCTCGGTTCCAAACGCACCAGCCAGCAGCTACAGGCCGACATCGGCAGCGCGACCATATACCGCTCGCAGTTGCCTGTCACGATTGAACTCGCAGAACAGAAATTCTCCCATGCTTGGCGCAGGGCGTTGGACGAACTCGAAATCGGTTTGCGTCACGCCCGCGACCAAACGCAACGTGCCGCCTCGGTCCGGGTGCAAGAAACCAAGAGCGGCGAAGTGGAAAAGCTCGTCCAGGAACTCCCCATGTTCCTTGCGAACACAATGGAAACGGAGCTAAAGGAGCCCGCCCGCAGGTTCGAGACCACGGTCCGGGACGCTTGCGAAGCGCTGAAAATCACTGGACCGGCACTCGACATGCGGACGGTCGCCCCCGAACAGCCCCTTGGCCGCCCTGAATGGGAAAAGTGGAAACCCATGGTAGGGCCGGGCGCAACGGTTGCCACCTCCATGGTAGTCGCCAAAGTTGCGACCGTGGCCGCAGCCAGCTCATCATGGCTCAGCCTCAGCGGGTGGCTAGCCGCCCCGCTCTGGTGGGTACTGGCGGGTCCCGTAAGCTGGAGCCTCGGCGCCGTCGGCTTGCTCATGCTGCCATACGCCTGGCGGAAGACAAAGACGCGTGAGAAGATGCAAATCGACAGCGCCGCCCGGGAGCAAGTCAATAAGACCTTCGACCGGTTCAGAACCGAGCGGCTTCCCGCCCTTCGCGAGATGGAACGTAAAATCATCGAGGAGTTCCGAATCCAAACCCAGCAGCAAGCTCTGGAAATGGAAGCTGCCCTCAAGCGCGCAGCCCAGCACCAAGCAGATCCCGAGCGCTTCGCGCAAGTCGAAAAGTCCCTGCAGGACCTGCGCCTTGCCCTCCGTGCCAGCCCCGCGGCACTTTCCGAAACCAACGGCCCGAAACCCTAACTTCACGACCCATGCCTACGTCGTCAGAACTGGCCGACCTGCTAAAGGACCTTCTATTCCTAATACAAGAGTCCTTTCTGGGGCAGGCGAAGACCATACGAAAGGTCCCACCTGAGGTTGCTCAGGCCATGGACACAGACGTCCTTCCCCGCCTCAGTAAACTTCTCGTGCGTGCCCAGTGTCTCGGCCAAAGGTACGCTGTCGCAGTCGTCGGCCTCAGCAATGTCGGCAAATCAACTCTACTCAACGCGCTGCTCGGCCAGGAACTGGCACCAACAATTAACGGCCCCTGCACCTCTGCGGTTGTCGAGTTCGTCTTCGGTGAAGAGATCGTCATCGACTCCCGCCCTCCAGACCGGCTCCCCAAAGTCACGCGCCACCTAACACCCGAGGCCGCCCGTCGCGCCTTGGAAAAATTAGCCTCCGGAGGTGCAGCAAGCGTAACCTCCCCGCTGCATCGGATCACCGTCAAGACACCGTGCGAACTCCTCCGCCAAGGTTTGGTGCTTGTTGACACCCCGGGGTTCGGCGCTGCTCTGGCCACAGATGACGGGCAATCGCACGACGCCGTCCTAAAACGCTACCTAACCACCGAGCCCGCGCAGGTCTTCTGGGTCGTCAACGCAAAGCGCGGTATTACCAGCCTCGACATGTCCTTCTACCGTGACTACCTGTCCGGCTGCTGCGACGACGTGATCGTGACCCGAAGCGATTACTTCCGCGAACCCGGCAGCAAGGACGAGTTCGAAAAGCTCTACACGCCCCTCTTCGACGCAGCCCCGCCGCTCTTCCACTTCGTCTCCGGCCAAAGTGCTTGCGACGGAATTTCAGACCACGGATTACCGGCCAACGTCCTTCAACAACGTTTGGAGGCCGCTGGAATCCTCGCCATCGAAAACCGCATTCGGGCACTACGCGACGAGGCCGGTCAGCGCCAAGTGCTGGAGGCCCGCCTTCGCGACCTGGCCGCCGAAATAGGCCAGTTCCTTTTCGATTTTCGCGACGCCCAAGGCCAAGCCCTCAAATACGCCTGGAAGCCGAGTCTCTGGGAAAACGCCTGGCAAAACGCCGGTGACCCTCTTCGCCGTGAACTAGCGACTCTAATGATGCTTAGGTGCCGTCAATATATAACCTTTACACCTTCTGGGGCTTCAGGTAGTCGTGTGGGTGAATCTGGGAGCTTTCAGAGCTTCGAATCGAGCTAAAACGAGCAGGGGGGCGGGCTTTGTGCTCCATAGCACGCGCCCCCCTGCGGTCGAAGGTACTGGATATCCAATGTCTGGAGTGTGCTCTCTGACTTCAGAGTTCGGGGAGCATGCACGTGAGGATTTTAAGGCGCAGGTACTCTTCGTCACGAAGACCGTAAGCCCGACGCTGGAGCACACGAATCTTGTTGTTGCAACCCTCTACAAAACCCAACGGCACTTTGTTTCGAGGTTCGCAGTAAGCCGCGATACCGTCCCAATGTCTATCAATCATTCGGGCAAATGCCTCGTAAGGTTTCAAACGTTGCCATTTGAGCGCTTGCTTCCAGTTAGCGAAGAAGCGGCGAGCCCAAGCCTCACTCTGGTAGGTCCATAACTGTCCGAAGGATTCCTTGAGCAGATAGGCGATGTTAAGACGTTGGTTGGCCTGGAGGAGCTTAGCCAGAGAACGGCGGCCATTGAGCGTAAGATTGGCACGGTTGGAAAGCAGAGTGTATTTCTGTCCTTTGATAAACTGGCGGCTTTTGCCCGTTAGTCGGCCATACTCGGTTTTACGCACTGCGTCCAACGCATCCCCTAAATGGCTCACCACATGAAACTTGTCGAACAGGATTCTCACTTTGGGAACATGCTTCAACGTGCTGATACGAAAGGGTTTCCACATGTCCATGACCGCCAGATAAATGCCGGCGGTTTTCTGGACACCCCACTCCAGGAAAAACAAGTCCAGGCTTTTTTCTGAGTTGTCTATGCCGCCAAACCAAATGGGCCGCCGCCTCAACAAATCACTTGCGACGATACGGTAGTTGTGTCCACGGCCAATGGAGATTTCATCAATGCCAATCACCTTCGGCGCCGGTGTACCCACCCGGCGCAACTGCTCCCGCATGTATTGCTTCTCTAGCTCTTTGACCGTGTCCCAATCCAGATGTAGTTCCTTGGCCACATCCTTGATCGTCGTCGCCCGGCACCGACGTCCCACCAACCACGCAAACCGTTTGGTATAAAAGGGATTATCTGCCAACCAGGTTAGCCTCTCGCGTTTTACCCTGCCGCAACTCCGGCAGCTTACTCGGCGCACAGCAACTCCAGATAGATGCGATGCTCGCCACAGGACAAGTCTCGCACCAAACAGCACTTCTGGTCGTAGAAGCTGCGGTGCCAACCCCCACAGATTCCACACGCTGTTTGTTTTGGCGTCGGTGCAATGTCAGCACGCGCACCCGGGGATCGCCGAAGACTGCGTAAACCTTACTTGCCGGAAAGAATCCAGGGAATCGGTAGGCATCTCGAAGCTGACGTCGTCGCGACAATTTAGGCATCACTCAAACGTAACCGGTTTTCCCAACTACCGAAACTCGTATTTCGCCCGTCA
>JBAXTC010000551.1:0-5501 GCA_037130375.1 Verrucomicrobiota bacterium
ACGGCCAGCGTGCAAGATTACCTCGCGGTCGCCGGCGGAGGCCTGGTGAACCTGCCGGCTCCCTTGTATCTCTACGGCCCGTTGACCAATGCGGGCACGATCAACCTGACGAACAACTCGATCACCATCTTCAACAATGGAACCCTCACATATCAAGGCGGGCTGGTGAACCTGGCGGGCGGCACGCTGGATTTCTGGGGACCCGGTGGCATCACCGGCTACTACGGCCAGGATTACCTGATAAACCAGGGTCAGATGCTCAAGAGCGGCAGCGCAAGCACCAGCACGATCAATCTGACCCGCTTTGACAACAGTGCAGGGACGGTGACGGTGCAAACGGGAACGATGAGTTTGGGGAATTTCGTGGGGTCTTTGGCGGGAACCTGCAACGCGGCGGCGGGGACAACGATCCAGTTTTTCGGGGGCGCCGGCGCCGCCAGATCACTGGTGCCCGGAGCGCCCCTGGCGTTGGGTGGAGCCGGCCAATACCAGTTCACCTCTGGGTATCTGAATTATCCGACCGACGTGATACCGAACCTGGTGCTGACTGGGGGAACACTTGGCCTGGGAACTGGTTTTCAAGGGGGGACGATTACGAACTTAACGCTCGCCGGGATGGACCTGGCGGGGACCAACGCGATTACCGGGATGTTCACGGCGACCAACGGCACCTTGCGGGGAACCTTCACTGTCGCTGCTGGGGGCGTGTTGACGGTCAACGGCATCACCTTCTCGGGCCTGAACCTGGCCAGCGGGGTAACGGTGCTGAATGGTGGTGTGATTAATATGGCGGGCAACGGGTGTACCTTCAATGGCGGTGGCACGGCCAGCGTGCAAGATTACCTCGCGGTCGCCGGCGGAGGCCTGGTGAACCTGCTGGCTCCCTTGTATCTCTACGGCCCGTTGACCAATGCGGGCACGGTCAACCTGACGAACAACCCGATCACCATCCTCAACAATGGAACCGTCACGTATCAAGGCGGGTTGGTGAACCTGGCGGGGGGCGCGCTGGATTTCTGGGGACCCAGTGGCATCTCCGGGTACTACGGCCAGGATTACCTGATCAACCAGGGCCAGATGCTCAAGAGCGGCAGCGCAAGCGCCAGCGCGATCAATCTCACCCGCTTTGACAACGGGGCAGGGACGGTGACGGTGCAAACGGGAACGATGAGTTTGGGGAATTTCGTGGGGTCTTTGGCGGGAACCTGCAACGCGGCGGCGGGGACAACGATCCAGTTTTTCGGGGGCGCCGGCGCCGCCAGATCACTGGTGCCCGGAGCGCCCCTGGCGTTGGGTGGAGCCGGCCAATACCAGTTCACCTCTGGGTATCTGAATTATCCGACCGACGTGATACCGAACCTGGTGCTGACTGGGGGAACACTTGGCCTGGGAACTGGTTTTCAAGGGGGGACGATTACGAACTTAACGCTCGCCGGGATGGACCTGGCGGGGACCAACGCGATTACCGGGATGTTCACGGCGACCAACGGCACCTTGCGGGGAACCTTCACTGTCGCTGCTGGGGGCGTGTTGACGGTCAACGGCATCACCTTCTCGGGCCTGAACCTGGCCAGCGGGGTAACGGTGCTGAATGGTGGTGTGATTAATATGGCGGGCAACGGGTGTACCTTCAATGGCGGTGGCACGGCCAGCGTGCAAGATTACCTCGCGGTCGCCGGCGGAGGCCTGGTGAACCTGCCGGCTCCCTTGTATCTCTACGGCCCGTTGACCAATGCGGGCACGATCAACCTGACGAACAACTCGATCACCATCTTCAACAATGGAACCCTCACATATCAAGGCGGGCTGGTGAACCTGGCGGGCGGCACGCTGGATTTCTGGGGGCCCGGTGGCATCACCGGCTACTACGGCCAGGATTACTTGATCAACCAGGGCCAGATGCTCAAGAGCCTCGGCGTTGGCACCACGACCACCCTCAATATCTCGCGGTTCACCAACCAGGCGGCGATTACTGCCCTCCACGGCGTGTTGCAGTTGACCCAGGTGACGCTCCAGGCTCCCGGCAGCTTGAATGTGGGACTGAGCAGCGCGACGGATGCCGGCCAGATCGCACTTGGCGGCAACGCGGCTTTGGCCGGCACGTTCAGTGCCAGCCTGAACAACGGTTATGTTCCGGCTCCGGGGGACTATTTCAGCGGGGTAACCTATGGCTCTTTCTCCGGTCAGTTTTCCAGTTTGCACCTGCCGGCGGCGGTGTATTGGCAAACTCGTTACGACACCAGCGCCCTTAAGATATTGGCCGGGGTGCCGCAGTTTGGAACCGCCCTCAGATCGGGCACCAACTGGGTGCTCCGTGGGAGTGCCGGGTTGGCGGGCAATGGATACCGGCTGCTGACAAGCACCGACCTGTTTGCGCCGTTGGCCAATTGGATTCCGCTGGTAACCAACATCTTCGACATCAACAACCGCTTCAGTTATACAAACAGCTCGTATCTCACCGTGCCCCAGCAGTTCTATTGCCTGCAGTTGCAGTTGGAACCTTGACAGCAGTTCGATGGTGGCGCGCCCCAACCACCGCAACGGTTCAGCCAGTTCCTGGAATGGAACAACACCGAGAAGCAGCTTGCGCCGTCGTTTGTTTTTCGATAGTGTCGGGAATTGGTCCTGGCCTTTGCGGCACCGCGATGTGCGGAAGCAGAAACTCAACATGCGTTACCAGGAGAACGGCAAAATTCATCATTAACCCTATGAAGAAACTAAAAGCAGGCGGTTCGATATTGTGTGGTTTGGCGGCTGGTCTGACGGTGCTCTGGTGCGGGTCAATCGCGAAAGCTCATCCCTATGCGTCGGGGGTCACGGTCAGCGGCGGCAACGTCAGCTTCATCCTCAACGAAACCGCCACGGCCATCACGGTCTTTTTCGATAATAACACGGTGACCAATGATTGGGGCACGAATGTGGCCGCCGGCCTGCAATCATTCGCGTTGGGCACTCACACCAACTTCGCCATTCGGGTCTTCAAGCTGGGGCCTGGCGTGCCTACCACCATCAGCCCGCCGGCGGGCACTGGTGTTGGCCAAAGCCCCCTGGTCGATTTCGTCGCTCCGCGCGGCGTCAACGTGAACCGCAACGCACAGCGGAAGAACTTCGGCCGCATTTATGTGGCAAATGCGATGAATTCATCGGATTCGGTGCGCAGTGTCAGCAAAGGCGTTTATGCGCTGAATGCGGACTGTTCGGACGCCTTGGGATACGGAAACACCTCTGCACCCCCTTTGCCCTCCGGAACCGCCTGGGGCGGCAGCCCAAATTATTCCCCGTATAAACTCTTTGTAGGACCAGACGACGTGGTCTATGTGGGGGACAGCTCCTTTTACAGCAGCTCATTTGTTTGCGGCGAGCCCGTATGGATGGCCGATCCGGATCTCACAACCGCCACGGCGCTCTTTGGCTATATCGGAGCTGCCGGTGGCGCCTCGGGCGTGAACGTTAACTCGGGGCCTTGCCAAAGCACCCCCTTCGTGACGGGCTCGCTGGCCTCTGGCGATCTGAAGCTCACCTGCTCCATGTGGAATTACATCGCGCCGGATGCGGGCGGGCTCATGTACGGAATCTATCAATACAATATTGGCAGCGGACCGATCGGGCCCGGCACCAACAATGTTTGGACGCAACTCCCGGTCACCCTGCCGAATTACAAGCAGAACGGCGCCTCTGCGGGTGTTGCTTTGGACCTGTACATCGCCCCCAATGGTTACATTTTTTACGAGCAGAACCGCAGTGCCTCCGCTGGCGGCACTAATTCGAACAACAACACCCTGTTTATTTATGACAGCACGGGCACCGACCTGCTGTGGCTCTCTTCTGTGCAAGGGGCCGTCGGGGGGCAGGATCCCTTCGTCGGGGCTTATGCCCTGGCGATTTCACCAGACGGCCAGTATCTGGCGCTGGCTAACGCATCGGCCACTTTCAAGTGGTGCAAGCTGACCAATGGCCTGCCGGACATTTCCACGCTCAGAACCAACGCGACGCTGGTGGGCAACAGTTCGAGGGGCATCGCCTTTGATGCGGCCGACAACTTGTACATCACCGGTGGCGGCGTCAACTATGCCGGGGGCAGCAACTTGCTGCAGGTTCTTTCCCTGGGACTGACTTCGACTGCGACCACCAGCAACGATCGGACAGGCACCAACGGTTCCTTCGCCTTGAGCATCCCGCCCACCACGGTCAGCGTGACCGCGACGGCCAAACAGGCTTCTCAGGCCGGTCCCACCCCGGGCACCTTTGAGCTCACCCGCGCGGGCCAGTACCTGAACCTGCCGTTCACGGTTAATTTTACGCTGACTGGCACGGCCAGTGACGCCATCTACACCGTTTCTCCCTCGGTCGGCTCCGGCACCATCAAAAGCATCACCTTTGATGCCAACCAGACCACGACCAATATCACGATAACGCCGATCAACGATGGTGTGTCGCGCTTAACCACGAGTGTGATTCTCACGGTTCTGGGCGGCAGCACCTATACCAGCGGCAATCCGGGCGCCGACACCATCACGATCCAGAACATCGGCCCGCAACAACTCCGGACCACGGGCGTGGCCGTCCCGACCATGTACAAGGCATTCTCGAATGATTACGCCTCGTTTTACGTCCAGCGGCTTGGCGACACCAACGCCGCAGCCTATACCGCCACAGCCTTCAGCTATGCCGGCACGGCGGTGGCAGGCACCGACTTTACGCTGCCCTCCGCGACCATCAACCCGGGCGATGTGCAGAAGGCGGTCACGATCAATCCGCTGGTCGATGGCGGGCTGCCGCAAGGCACCAACACGGTTTATACCGGCAACAAAACGGCCGTGATTGGTCTGGCAGCCGGCAGCGGCTATACCGTAGCGCCGGATTCGGGCACCGCCGTCCTGACGATTCTCGATAATGTGTCGCCGCCCGGCACGGCGGTGCTCTACACTAACTCCCTCGGCGCCGCCTCGGACATGGCCAACTGGAATCTCACCTTCGCCAACACGAACATGGCCGACCCAGGATATGCGGCAGATTACGATGTGCAAATGGGCTTTGACCTGGCCTCGGCCCCTTATGGCCCGATCTCGCCGCCGCCAAACGGCTCGCCCACCGCATTGCGGATGACCGTCAACAAGAACGGTTATTCTGCCTCTGCGGGCGCGAACCTCTATGCCACCAATGTCAGTTTCAGCGGCAACTATGCCGTGCGCTTCCAAATGAACCTGATTCAAGGCGGCAACAACAATACCTACAACGAAGGCGCTTTGTTTGGCATTAACCACACCGGCACCAATGTCAACTGGTGGGCCAACGACATTACCCCCGGCAGCGGGGTTTGGCAGAGCGATGGCGTGTGGTTCTGGGTTAGCTCGACAATCAACGGCATCCTGGTTGGAGATTACCTGGGCTTCACTGGCGGCAGCGGGCTGCCCAATACCGGCTGGGCCTATCAGTCCGGGTCGGGACCCTTCTCGAGGACGGCAGCTTTCTTTACCGGCGCATTCAAGGATCCCGCAGTC
>JBAXTC010000552.1:0-5499 GCA_037130375.1 Verrucomicrobiota bacterium
GGCTGTAGTTCACGCCTTTGAACCCCTTGGCCTGCCAGTTGGGGACGCCGGTCAACTCGCACAGCGTGGGCAGCAAATCCACATGCGACACCATCGCTTCCGTGGTTTTCGCGGCGGGGAACAATCCTGGATTCGACCAAATGAGCGGCACTCGAAGCGTCTCTTCGTAGGCGACAAAGGTCTTTTGTCGCAGGCCGTTGTGGCACAACCCCATCTCGCCGTGGTCGGACGTGCGAATGATGAGCGCCTCGTTTAAGGCCGGCCCCGTCCCGTTCTTGTCTGGATCCAAAACGTCCAGCAGTTGGCCGATCTGTTTATCCACGGCCGACATGAGCCGCCCGTAGAAATTGAGATAATTCTGCTGTTTGCTGGTGGTGAGCAGCGTCCCCAGTCCGGCCATGGCCAGCAGGATGCCTTTCTGCGCGCTGGGCTTTTTGGATAGATCGTCGTTTAGGCTGGGCGGCGTCTGGATGGCGGGCGTGGTCGCGGCAATCCAAGGGTCGCCCGCCTGCTTGTAGCCGCCGCTGATGTCGTATTGAGCCGGGTAGCTCAGGACATCGTGCGGGTTCACCAGGGAAACGATCAGGCAATAGGGCTTGCCCGTAGGATGAGCGATCCGATTGGTCAGGAAAGCGACCGCGTCATCCACAAAACGCTGGTCGTTTTTCACCGTGTTGGTGGCGTCCGCGCCGCCAAAGTTCTCCTTGGCAGTGTCGCCGCCCGCATCGGGGGAATCCCAGCCATCGAATCCATAGCGCGAGATGTCGTCCTCGATGTAAGAGCCATCTGCCGCTTGCACGCGGCTGCTCATGTGCCATTTGCCTTTGTAGATCACGTCGTAGCCCGCCTCCTTGAGGCATGTGGCCAGATTCGGCAATGTGGGATCCAACCGGTGCTCGGTCAGGGATTGTTGCATGCCGTCGGTAAGCGTGTCCTTTGAGTGGTGCTGTGCCGCAAACAGGCCGGTGAACATGGTGTTGCGCGAAACCGTACACATGGCCGCCGCCGTAAAGGCGTGTGTGAAGGTGACGCCGCGATCCTTCAAGCGCTTCGTGTTCGGCAGATTGGTGTCCTCCCAGCCCGGCGGGAACCACATCGGCGGACGCTCCTGATCGGCGATGATCAGGATGATATTCTTCAGGCTTGGCAGCGACTCCGCCTGGGCGCGTTGCTGAACCACGAGACCTAGAAAATGCGAGCCAACGATTCCGGCCGCAGCGCCGGCGGAAAGCTTGAGAAAGTCACGCCGCGGGAGGCCGAGAGGCGGTTGGCTCGGCTTCGGTGTGGTGGCTGGTTCGCTGCGCGACGCTGAGGCCGCGCCATTTACAACTGACTTCATGGTTTTCTTTTGTTCTATGCTGATGATTACACATGCTAAACCGGGGCCGCAGGAACGAGCAACTGATCATTTGTCACTTTGGCCGGCCTGGGTTTATGCTCCATCGCCAGCAAGCATTCGGCGGGGACGCATTTGTCCGCCATGATGCAGAAAAGCTTGCAGGGGGGCACGCCACTGTAATTCACGAGCATCTCGAAGTTGCGGCCGGACGGAAAGCGCTCGCCCAGTTCCCAATAGCTGATCGTGGAAACCGCCAGGCTCAAGTCCTCGGCGATCTTCTTGAGCGGGATGTTGTTCTTCACCCGCCAGTCGCGGAACGCCGTCGCAAAACTAGCGCGGATGTCGCAGTGGAACTTCGGCTTTTTGGCCATGCCACAAGCTTACATGGAGTTCGCCTCTCAAGAGAAGGATATAACGTCGCCGAGGGAAACCACTTTCGTGACGTTCCGGGCGAAGGCTTTGTTGCTGAGACCGAGCTTACTCCGGATCGAGCATGATTTGAAAGAACTTTTGCCCGCGGATGGGAGTGGGAAGGGGAATCCTCACATTCATTTCTGTATCAAACGCATTCAGCTCGGGGAAGATGTCAAAGAAGCTGTCGGCTTCCAATGTGGGCGATTCCCGGACCCGGTAAGTGCGCCCTGGTATGGAGTCAAACCATACGTCAAAGAAACCATCCGCCAGGCTGGCCTGCTGGATATAGGGCGCCAGTTCGCGGTCCAATGGCAATTGGAGGAAGTCCAATGTCGCCAGACCCTGTGGGCCGGCAAGTTCCATCCGGAACATCGCGTAACGGGCCTCTGGTGGGGCTGTTGGCAGCGGGATGCGCAACGCTCCGCCTGGGCCGACCTCGCTCGGCTGTGGGATTTGCAGTCGCACCGTCTGAAGCGGGGTCCGTTTGCCGGTGGGATTCATCTCATCCAAGGGGGTCGGGTCGGCGAAGAATTCCACAAAGGCATTTTGGGGGGTGACGACCTCAGGAACGAAGTCGTTCGCCAGCACGAGCACGGTGCCGTTGCCGAGGAGGCGGTGATTGAGTTGGATGGGGATACCAATTACGGTGGAGTCTTTAAGCCATGCCATTGAGACGATCGTCAACGTGCTGCCCGCCATCTGTGCGCCGACATGGGTCATGCTGCTCGGCGCCACGTTTTTGCCGGACCACTCCAGGACTGTATTGCCGCCGACATAGCTCACCGTAAAGGCCGGCCAGGGCGTGGGCGGATAGTCATCAAAATGCCACGTGATCTCCCGAATGCCGGCCACCACGATGCGAATACCGGTCGCCGGTTGTCTTGTTGTGTTGATGAGGTCTTTATTGACGCTGACAATCGGGAATGACCGCAACGCGAAGGAGAGGTCCAGACTGATTTTAGTGCGCGGATCGCGCAATTCCTTCCAATCGCCAGTCGGGCCGCCGCTCGCGCTCAGATGCCCGAACACGGCGTCGTCGTTCCAGTGGTTGGTGGTCGTTTTCCAGCCGAAAAGGAGCTGGTTCGCGTCCGCTGTGGTGGCAACGAGCGATAGCCAGTAAACCTTCTGTGCGGCCAGGCCGCCATCCTGTCGCCAGCAGGCCAGGTTCGGGTAGAAGTCGTAACGCCAGATTTGCGTATCGCTGCCGATCAAGCCTGGCGCCTGATTCGGATCATAGAAACGCTCCTGCACATTGGATACCGCCAGGCTGGATTTATAGCGCAGCGAGGAGGTGGATGTGGGCGGATAGAAGGTCTGCGTGCAGAGAAGTTGCCCGGGGTGGCTGAACCCGCTGGTGCCGGGCTGTTTGGGAACATCCGTCCAGAGTCCGAGTTGGAAGACGACATTCGGGTCCACCTTGTCATCGAGCCAGGACCCCCAGACGCTTACGCCGTTGATGCGGCCCGGCTGACGGCACGGGAAGTCGTCCGCAAGAATATTAGGCGCCGTGGCTTTCACGTCCAATCCGTTTGTGGATGGGTCGGGCCACTGAACATACTTGGGTTTGACATTCGGGTCGCAATCGGCGCTGGGTGGCCCGTTGTTGAGCAAGAAAGCCATGTCCAGACTGATCTTATTCATGTTCGGCCTCGGATCGTGCAGATCCTTCCAATCCCCCAACGCTGTCCCTGTCGTATTGACGTGGCCATAAACTGCATCGTCGTTCCAGTGGTTCGTCGAAGTCTTCCAGCCAAACTGCAAGGCCGCCTTCGCACAAACCGAGAGCCAATAGACGATCGGCGCGTTGGTCGAGCCTTTCTGACAGAACGGATTCTTGGGAATGAAGTTGTAATGCGAGATCAAACTCTCTGAAGACAACTGGCCCGTATCCGGGTCATAAAACTGCTCGTTGCCGGTGCCGGCATTTGTACGTGTGTAGTTGCCGGGCGAGAAGGTTTCGGTCCACAGCAAGGTGCCGGGACGGCTGAATGGCGTGGCAGTGCTGGCGGGGGTATCGCTCCAGAAACTCAGGACAAAAGTCGTGTTCGGGTCGGGCGTGGCATTGTCCCGCCAGGATGCCCATATCTGAATGTTCGTAATCGTGCCGGCGGCTGTGCATGGGAAATCATCCGCCACGATGCTCGTGAACGTGGCTTTGACATCCAGCCCCGTCTGCACGTCCGGCAACTGCACCCATTTGTTGGTGGGCGGCGACTGCGGGTTGGGCACATCGTTCGGGGTGGTGATGGCGAAGGCCATGTCGAGACTGCGGCCCACTGCGCTGTTTGGATCGCGAAGCTCTTTCCAGTCCAGCAGAGGATTCCCGTTGCCGTCCACGTGTCCAAACACCGCGTCATCGTTCCAATGGTTGGTGGCGGTCTTCCAGCCAAACATCGCCGTGCTCGTGCCTGTGCCCGCAGTGACCGAAAGCCAATACACCAACGGGTTATTGGCTGAGCCTTTCTGGACAAACGGTTCTTTGGGGTAAAAATTGTACTGCCAGATCATGTGATCCGGCCCGAGAATCTGGCCAGTCGGCCACGGATCGGGATTCCAGAACTGTTCGTCTGCCGTTCCCCACGCTTTAATCTTGTACTGGCCCGGATTGAAGATTTGACTCCACAGGCGATCGCCGGGATGGCTGGGCGTCACGCCGGTAGCGTTGGTGACGGCCGGGACATCCGACCAGATGCTCAACGTGATGGGGATGTTCTGATTGGGCGTGTCACCAAGCCACGATGTCCAAAGATGAATGTCGGTAATCGGGCCGGTCTTCCGGCAGGGGAAATCATCCGCCACGATCAATGGGGAGACGCCGGCAGCAGGTCGGGCTGCCAGCACGTCATAGCCCGCCTTGGTGCGGTCGGGGTACTGAACCCACTTCGTCGCATTGGTGCTGGGCCAATCCGCGCGGCCCGATATGGCTGCCAGCACCAGCAGAAAGGTCGGGAGAATTCCCGCAAACGCTCTTCGTGTGGACACAAGTGATTTCATGGTTTTATTTTGCTCTACTACTGATGTTTACTATAAGCCGATGCTGCGGAACCAGCAACAGCTCATTTTTCACTTAGAGTGAAATGGGCTGGATCACTGGTGCGCTCGGAGAAGACGTGCGCAAGCGAGGGTGAAAGTCCGTCAAGTCTGGAAGCCAGGCTTCCGAAGTTCGGAACGGAAGTGATGAATGGAAAAGTCTAATCGAAGCCCGCCAGACTGAGGGATCACGCCGCCCATGTTCTACCCCCGCCCGCCCACCGGCACAAACCGCGAACAGCCTGCACCAGTCTCCACCGCATCCTTGACGACGCAGGCCCAGAAGCAATAATGTCTCGCCGGGGCACAAATGGAAACTATTTATGTTGAGACGAGCGTCATCAGCTATCTGGTGACCGATCCGAGCCGTGACTTGGTCACAGCGGCGAACCAGCAAGTAACGCGAGACTGGTGGCAGCGCCGAAGCCCAGGAACTGGCCCGCCTCTTCCTCTCCACAGGTTGCCTGCCACCGACCCCAGCGCGCCGAGCGAGGTGGTGGAAATCAAAGTGGCTTAAACCAAATCCAATGTCCCAAGTCCCTAAACTAAACACGAAATAATCATGAAAATTAACATCACACAGCGCACATCACGCCTCCTGCGTCACCTAACTGCCGGCGCGCTCGCGCTGGGTCTCACCGCCACGACCCACGCCCAAGGGACCGCCTTCACCTATCAAGGCCGGCTCACGGACGGCGTAAATCCCGCGACCGGGA
>JBAXTC010000553.1:0-5498 GCA_037130375.1 Verrucomicrobiota bacterium
GCGCGCGTGGCTTGCCGTAGGGGCTATCTTCGCGCATTCCGGGGCAAATCTAAAGTAAAAAAGATGCGTCCTGGAATCCCGAGAGTCATAACCCGAATTAAGCAGGCCCATTCCTGGATTCGGCCCGTCGCCATGCGCGCTCCTGCTTGTGAGTTTCAGACCGCAGCAACTCTTCGGCGGACCAGCCTTTGCTCTGCGCATATTGGGCCAACTCGAACAACTCCCTCGCCACGCGCGCGCGCGTCAGCGCGCGCGGCGGAGGCGACAAGACGGATAACTTCGCCCGGCGCGCTTTCTTCAACAGCTTCTCAGCGCGCAGCAACGCCGGCAGGTGTTTCGGGATGCCGTCCAGGGCCGAAGGCCGCGCGTGGCGTGTTCCATGCTTTTCGGCGCGCTTGATCTTCTCCCAGTTCGCCCAGACTTGGTCCACGTCCTTGACCTTGACCATGAGCTTGCCGAAGACATGCGGATGGCGGCGGATCAACTTATCGGTAATCTGGCGGACGACCTTCTCGAAATCAAAGGCCTGGCGTTCTTTCGCCAGTTGACAGTGGAAGACCACCTGCAACAGCAGATCGCCCAGTTCCTCCTCCAGTTCATGGTCGTCCCCGGCTTCAATGGCATCGATCAGTTCATAGACTTCCTCGACCGCATGCCACCGCAGGGACCGGTGGTTCTGTTCACGATCCCACGGACAGCCTTCAGGCGAGCGCAGTCGAGCCATGACGCTCAGAAGATCCTCAATAGCTGGCTTTTGTTTCTTCATGCGATGACGGCGCGACGTCCGATGCTTTCCTACAGAATGACCAGATTGTCTCGATGCACCACCTCGACGCGCTGGAGCTTTCGGGCCTTGATTTCGTCGGAGGCAAATCCGGCAATGCCGCGTGCGAACTCGGTCCCGTCCAGATCGCAAACTCGCACCACCTCCCCGGCCTCGAAATCCCCATCACAGCGCGCGACACCGGGCGGCAGCAGGCTCTTTCCGCCCTCGCGCAATGCCTTCTTCGCGCCGGCATCGACAAACAGCGTGCCCTTCGGATGATGGAAGAACGCGATCCACCGCTTCCGGCCCTGGAGACGGGTCGGTTGCGGCACAAACAACGTGCCTTCTTCATCGCCCCTCACCACGCGGGCAATGGCTTGCTTCTTTCTGCCCGAGGCGATGATCAGCGGAATGCCCGAGCGGACGGCTATCTT
This sequence comes from Verrucomicrobiota bacterium, assembly GCA_037130375.1. Classification (GTDB taxonomy): domain Bacteria; phylum Verrucomicrobiota; class Verrucomicrobiia; order Limisphaerales; family UBA8199; genus JAPLUA01. The sequence continues at coordinate 1,201 of JBAXTC010000553.1, forward strand.
CGCCGCCTGAATCTTCGAGGCCATCCCGCCAACGGCGGTGGCGCTGTCAGTTCCGCCCGCCATTGCTTCCACTGCTTCGTCAATGTGTTCGATGGTGGGAATCGTCCTGGGATTGGCCTTGCCGAAATTCTCCAGCACCCCATCGACGGTGGTCAGCACGATCAGCAAGTCCGCCGGCAATAGCGATGCCACCAGCGCGGAGAGTTTGTCGTTGTCGCCGAATTTCAATTCCGTAAAGGAGACCACGTCGTTTTCGTTGATGATGGGCACGACGCCGTGGCTCAAGAGGGTCACCAACGTGTTGCGGGCATTGAGATGACGCTCGTGATGTTCCAAGTCATCGTGCGTCAGGAGAATCTGGGCCACCGACAGTCCGTGCGCGCCGAAGAGTTTTTCGTAAATCGCCATGAGCCGCGATTGGCCCACGGCCGCACAAGCCTGCAGCTCCGCCAGATCGTTCGGACGTTTCTTGTGCCCGAGCGCGCCCATGCCGGCTCCCACCGCGCCGGAGGTCACCAGGACGACCTCTTTGCCCGCCTGGCGTTGTGCCACGATTTGCGCCACCAACTGCTCCATTTGGGCGAGGTCCGGCTGCTTCCGGCTATCGGTCAGCACACCGGTTCCCAGCTTGACTACGATGCGGGTGACATCTTTGAGTAATTCGGAACGCACTTACAGCTTTCTAAGTTAAGGAATTCGTTCGCGGCAGTATGCCAACCAACCCAAGTTCAGACCTTCGTTACGGCTTGGCCTGGATTTTCTGAAGGGCCTCCTGGGCGGCTTGCGGATGCTGCGCTTTGATGGATTCGGCGAGTCTCTTCACGGCCGCTTCGGCTTCGGGGCGGACGCTGGCGTTGGCCAGGAGCGGCAAGGCGAGTTGCAGGGCGTCGGGACTGGCGGCGCCGCCGAGTGTGCCGAGAATCAGACGCAGATCAGCATCGCCGCGCGCGCTCTCGAGCAACTGACGATAGCGATCGGCCAGTTTGGCGTCCGGATGAGCGTTTTCATCGCCGGCAAGACGGACCAGGCCGCGCAAGGCCAGCCCACGAACGGCTTCCGTTGCGCCCCGGCTGTAAATGCCGGCCAACGCATCCCAGGCTGCCATATCCGGCCATTCTGTCAGCGCGCGAACCGCCGTTTCGCGAACGCGCGCGTCCGTGTCTCGTTCGGCGGCTTTCAGCACCGCAAGCGCCTGCGCGTCGCCGCAGCGAGGCAGCAACGCGACCAATGAACTGATGCCAATGGCGTTCGTCGCCCGCTGCAACGCGGCCAGAACCGCCAGCGAACGGCTGGGGGCGTCGTCCATCTTCCCGAGGGCTTGCGCAGCGGTGCTTTCCGCCTCGGCGCGCACCTCGGCGTCGCGCGCGGTGCCAAGCTGTTTGAGCACGGCCGGAATATCGGTGCCCAGGGCGGTCCTTCCGAGCGCGCGGAAGGCCGCTTTGGCAACGATTGGGTCGGAATTGTCGGTTTCCGCGAACAACACGCTGTTGGCCGCGGGGCCCTGGCGCCGGGCCAGCACGGCGATCAGAGAGGCGCGGGCGTTGCCGGCTGATTTGTTCAATTCGACAACGATGGCGTTGTCGGTGGGAGTGCCGCCGCCCAATCCAATCAAAGCGGATTCAATGGCGCGGCGTTCCTCGGGGTCGTTCGCGCTGGCCAAGGCCCGCCCAAACAAAGCCACAGACGAGGTGTCGCCAATGCGGCCCAGCGCGTTGAGCGCCGCGCGGCGAACGGCAGTGTCGGACGCCGCGAGACTCTGCGCGATGGCGGCGCGTGCCGCGGGATCGCCACGCGCGGCAAGGCTCTCGATCATCCAAACCTGCTCCTGGGCCTGCAGGCGGGGCAGTTCAGCCGCAAATTTCTCCGACGCGCGCTTCGTGCGCAAGGCAGGAATGGCAGCAATGGCCACCGGCTTGAGCGCGGAGTCCGAGCCGCGCAGGACGCTGAGGATGCGCTGTTCGCCACTGCCTAACTCCAGGCGGAGCAACCCCGCCAAGGCGGCGCGGCGGACGTAAACCGGTTCGGAGGCGGCAAGGAGTTGTTCGTAGGCAATTGTCGCAGCCTTTCGGCTCCCCGCCGCAGCGAGGTTGGCCGCGCAACGAACGCGGGCTTCAGTGATCGTGGACGCGAGGTCTGGGGCGGCGGTATTCCGGAGGGAAGCCAGAGTGGCCCAGGCAGATTGATCGCCGATCTTGCCCAATGACGCGATGGCGGCGGCCGCGACGGAATGGTCGAGTTCTGCGGTCAAGCGGGCCAGCGGTTTGACAGAGTGCGAGTCGCGCCGGTCGCCCAGGGTATTAATGATCTGGATGCGGGCGGCTGTCGGAGCGGAAGCCAGCGCGCTGCGCAGGGTATCATCCGCTTGACCAGGCGGGTAGGTGGTGAGAGCCAGGCAGGCGATGCTGACATTTTCGTCGCTCTTCAACATGCCACCGAGAGTGGGCAAGGCAGATTTGCTGCCGATAATTCCCAATTGCTTGCAGGCAAACCGACATGCTTCAAATGTGGAAGAGGGAGCCAGGAGCTGCACTAGTCCCACTTCGAGCGCCTGACGCGTCGCGGCGTCGGAAGTAGATTGGCCCACCAGCTCCTCGATGCGGCGCAAAGCTTCGCGGCTTTGGCCGGGTTGGTAAGTTGCCGCTTCCGCCACAAGCTTGCTTATCTCGGGTCGTGCGGACGATTGCCCCCACGGAACAATTGACCCGAACGCCGCGCAGGCGCACATCGACAGGAAGAATGCAAAGAATCGGAGTTTCATTGAGGTTCGGACTTCAGTGATTGGATTGGTTTGTCTCTCACGCGCGCCACGGGGCGCGCGGTTCGCGATAGAGCATGCGGTTGGCCTCTTCGAGGTTGAACCGTTCCTTAACCGGATCCCATTTGAGGGCGCGACCAAGCCGCATGCTGATGGTCCATGCCTGGCAGATGGTAATCGCGCGGTGGGCGACTTCCGGGTTGCATACAGTCGGGGTGCGGCTGCCAATGCAATTGATCAGATTGCGCAGATGGTCTGAGGCATCGCCCCAGCCGGCTCCGCTTGCCGCTTTGAGGCTGAGAATGGACTTCGGCTCGGCGGTCACGATGTCTGTCTCGTCATCGACTTGAATCCAGCCCTCGTCGCCCAGGAAACGAATGTAGCGGTCCTTGAATGCGCCGCGCTGATACATGATGCCGGTAACGCCATTGGCGTATTTGCAGCGGCCAATGCCCGTGATCGGGGTGTCGCTGCAAAACTTCGTCGCATCGGGCACCTCGGCCTTGGCTTCGAATTCCACCGGACCGGTGTTGTCCGTGTCCAACGCCCATTGCATTTGGTCCGTGTAATGGCAGCCCATGTCCGTCATCACCCCCTCAGCGGTGTCCCAGAAGTATTGCCAGGCGTTGACGCGCCCGGGCACGAACGGGTACCAGGGCGTTTGGCCCAGCCAGATGTCATAATTCCAGCCGGCCGGGACGGGCACGGCTTTCTCGTGCTCGATGGCGGGTCCGGCCCAAACCTGCATTTCCACCGTGAGCAGCCGGCCAATCTTGCCTTGGCGAACCATTTCCATGGCGAAGCGATAAGATCCGGTCGAGCGACGTTGAGTTCCCGCCTGGTAAATCGAGCCGAAGCGACGGCAGGTTTCAACCAGCGAACGGCCTTCACCAATCGTCAGCGTCACGGGTTTCTCGCAATAGATGTCCTTGCCGGCCCGAGCAGCATAGATCGAACCAAGCCCATGCCAGCGATTGCCGGTCGCAATGGCAACGGCGTCAATATCTTTGCGCGCCAGCAAGTCCCTGAAATCCGGGTAGGTCTGGCAATCCTGGTTGCCATAACGGCGGTCCACAATCTCCTTGCCGGATTTCAGCCGGTCTGCGCGGCAATCGCTGACGGCAAGAAACTGGAGTTCCGGGAAGGCAAGAAAGGTCGGCAGAGTGTCGCGGGCGCGGTTGCCGACGCCGATGGAGCCGAAAACAATGCGATTGCTCGGGGCGACGGCGCCGCGGAGTCCCAGCACCGAACCGGGAACGATCAGGGGCAGAGCGGCGGCGGCGCCGGCGCGGCGCAGGAACTGGCGGCGGCTCAAATTGGATGCGAAATATGATTTCATGGCGGCTGTTAGTGTCTGGCAGCTTCAGGCTTTTCTGCCGCCCCAATCATCGCAATCGGGGAAAGGATTGTAAACACCTCATTCCGGGCAGATACGGAAAGGACACATTACAGGAAAGATAAGTCTTTGCCAGTTGAACGTGGTGACCGCCGAAAACGGGTGAGATTGACGCTGGGTGATTGCCCTGGATGCGCACATCTAGCG
>JBAXTC010000554.1:0-5496 GCA_037130375.1 Verrucomicrobiota bacterium
CAGCCCAAAACCCCATCAGCGCTGAAAGCGCGATTCATCCTTCGTCCTACCAGCGGCCAGCCAGCCACTCGGCGTCAGTCCCAAACGTATTTTTCATCGAACTCCACATGGTATTTCTGTAACAAGATTCGATACTCTTCTTGGAATGTCCGGGTGCGATGATGTTGCTCCTGGCGGTCGATGTAGCGCACCAATCCCTCCAACTGGCTCCAGCCGATGGAAAAGTCGCCATAACCTCCTTGCCAGAAAAAGGAGTCGTATTGCTCTCCTTGGCCTGCAACACAATATCTGTTGGACGATGAACCCAGGGCGTTGCCCTGGGCTGGTATGAATCAGGCCTTTGGCCTGCAACAAATCTAAGATGCGCACACGCTGAGACAAGATGCGTCTTCGGCTTTCCCGCAACGTCCTGCCCTGCTATGATGCGTGCTCCTGCATGGTTGATGTCCGGATTGAAGAGTTGAAGACGCTGCTGCCGCAATGCCTGTTGCCCGACTGGGTGCGGCTGGGGCGGCGGCTGGGGCGGCTTTTGCGCGATCATCATCACCCGGCTCAGCGCGATGCCTTGCTCGAGCGGTTGCGGCAGCAGGTTGCCGCTTCCGTGGCCTTGCGGGAGGAACGCCGACTCAATGTTCCGCGCACCTCGTATCCGCCCGAACTGCCGATCACGGCGCGCAAGGATGACATTGTCGCCGCCATTCGCGCGCAGCAGGTGGTCGTGATTGCTGGAGAGACGGGATCGGGCAAGACGACTCAGATTCCCAAGATGTGTCTTGATGCCGGCCTGGGGATCGAAGCCAAGATCGGTTGCACGCAACCGCGGCGGGTCGCGGCGCTTTCGATCTCGCGCCGCATCGCCGAGGAATTGAACGTTACGTGGGGCCGCGAGGTGGGTTGCAAGATTCGTTTCGATGACCGGTCCAGCGGGCAGACTTACATCAAGCTGATGACCGACGGCATCCTGCTGGCGGAAACCCAAGGCGACCCCGACCTGGCAGACTACAATGCGATCATTCTCGACGAAGCTCACGAGCGCAGCCTGAACATTGATTTTCTGCTTGGGCACTTGAAGGGTCTGCTCGCCCGGCGCAAGGACTTGAAGCTGATCGTCACCTCCGCCACAATTGACACGCAGGCATTCTCGAAGCATTTCGACAACGCGCCGATCATCGAAGTCTCCGGACGGCTGTATCCGGTCGAGATCAGATATCAACCGTTGGACGCGGCGTCCGAGGAGCAAGGCGAGGTCAGCTATGTGGATGCGGCGGTTCAGGCGGCGGAACGCATTCTTTACGAGACCAACTGGGGCGACCTGTTGATCTTCATGCCGGGTGAGCGCGACATTCGCGAGGCCGGCGATCAACTCGAGGGTCGTTTTGCCGGGGAAGCGGAAATTGTCCCGCTGTTTGGCCGGCTCAGTGCGGGCGATCAACAGCGCGTCTTCGCACCCTCCGCGCGCCGCAAGGTCGTCATCGCGACCAATATCGCCGAGACATCCCTGACCATTCCCGGCATCCGCTATGTGATTGATGCCGGGTTGGCGCGCATCAGCCGTTACAATCCGCGCACGCGGACCAAACGTCTGCCGATCGAGCCGGTCTCGCAGAGCAGTGCCAACCAGCGCAAAGGCCGCGCGGGGCGCGTGCAGGAAGGCATTTGCATCCGGCTCTACGCGGAGGAGGATTTCAATGCGCGACCGCCGTTCATGCAGCCGGAAATCCAACGCGCCAATCTGGCCGAGGTAATTCTGCGCATGAAGGCGTTTCACCTGGGCGACATTGAAACGTTTCCGTTTGTCCAACCGCCGACGCCCGCCGCCATCGCGACCGGCTACGCCCTGCTGCAGGAACTTGGCGCGCTCGATGAGCAGCGGGTCCTCACGCGGATGGGCGACGACCTGGCGCGGCTGCCGATTGATCCCACGCTGGGGCGTATGCTGCTCCACTCGCAGCACGAACATGCGACTCGTGAACTGTTGATCATCGCCGCCGGGCTGAGCATTCAAGATCCGCGCGAACGGCCACTCGATCAAAAGGACGCGGCGGCCGCGGCCCACAAACAATTCTCCGATCCGCAGTCCGATTTTCTCACGCTGCTCAACATTTGGAACGCGGTTCACGACGAATGGGACCGGCTGCGGACGCAAGGCCAGCGGCGGAAGTTCTGCAAACAACGATTTCTTTCCTACCTGCGGATGCGCGAATGGCAGGACGTTTATTCGCAATTGCACGACGCCCTCGAGGATCTCGGCACGCTCAAGCTCAACGAAAGCAACGCCGCTTACGACGCGATCCATCGCTCGATTCTCGCCGGGTTGATCGGCCATGTCGCGCGCTTCGAGGACCGAAACAATTACAAGGCGGCCGGCAACCGGCTGGTTTCGGTGTTTCCCGGCTCGGCGCTTTACGCGCGCGGGGAGCCGCAGAAGAAGCCGATTATGAAAGGCAACAAGCCGCCACCCAAACCCAAGTCGAACCAACCGCCGTGGATTGTGGCCGGTGAAATCGTCGAGACCTCCCAGCTCTTTGCGCGCACGGTGGCGGGGATTGATCCGCTGTGGATATTCCAGCTCGCGCCGCACTGCTGCAAGCTCACGCACCAGAATCCGCACTGGAGCCCGAGTGCGGGCAATGTGCTGGTCGAAGAGATAGTGACCCTGCACGGTTTGGAAGTGCAGCGCCGGAAGGTCGCCTACGGCAACATCAACTCCCGGGACGCCACCGCCATCTTCATCCGCTCGGCCCTGGTGGAAGAAAACCTGTTGCCCTCTCGCAACCGCCTGGGTTACGAGGCCGATTCTGATCGCGATGATGTCCGCATTCTCACACCCGCCGACGATAAAAAGCCCGAGTTGCCGCCGCAGTATCGTTTCCTGACCCACAACCGGAGCGTGCGCGAGAAAATCGAGAACTGGCGCACGCGCGTCCGACATTATGCCTTGGGCGATCTTGATCAAGCCTTGGCAGAATTCTACGGCCGGCACCTCACGGATGTTTCGTCGCTGCACGAGTTGAATCGGCTGTTGCGTGAGCCTGGGCCCGAGGGAGGCCTTTGCATCTCGGAAATCGAGCTGGCTGGCGGACAGTTGTTGTCCTATGACGCGGGGGCATTTCCAGACGCCGTGCCGGTCGGCGGTCAACCGGTGGCGCTTGCTTACGCATACGCCCCCGGCGAAGAGCACGACGGGGTGACCATTGAACTGCCGTTCACGCTTGCTCAAACGGCTTCGTCCGCGCTGATCGAGTGGGCGGTGCCGGGACTGCGCGAGGAAATGATCGGCGAGTTGCTCCGCGCGCTGCCAAAATCCATCCGCCGCGAGCTGATGCCGTTTCCGCCCAAAGTCAGCGAAATTGTCCGCGAGTTTCAGCCGGACGGAATGTCGTTTCTGCAAGACTTTGCGGCCTTCCTTCACCGCCGATACGGGGTGGCGGTGAGTGCGGCTGATTGGCCGGCCAATGCGTTGCCCGCGCATTTGCGTCCGCGCATTGAAATTGTTGACCACGAAAGGAAATCACTGGGCGTGGGGCGCGACCTCGCTCAACTCCAGCAGCGCCTAAAGCAAACGAAGCTCGATTCTGCCCAAAAATCCGAGTCTGCCGATTGGACGCGCGCCGCCCAACGGTGGGAACGCTTTGGCCTTACGGACTGGACCTGCGGCGATCTGCCCGAACGGATCACCGTTTGCGAGAGTCAGGGACTGCCGGTGTATGCCTGGCTCGCAATCGAGTTTGCCGAGAGAGTCGTGAATGTGCGCCTTTTCCGCAGCCGCGACCTCGCGCGCACCGCCTCGCTGATCGGTGTGCAACGTCTGGTGGAACTTGCCATCCAAAAAGACCTTGCCTGGCTGGAAAGAGATTTGCGCGCCTTGAGCCGTTACGATGCGCTTTACGCGCCGTTGGGTGACAACGCCGAGCTGCTGGAAACTTCACTGGAACATCTGAAGCGGCATCTTCTCCCAAATGAACCGTTGCCCGCGTTGACACGCGCCCATTTTGAAACGGTCGTAGCGGAAGCCCGCCAGCGGCTGCCCGGACTCGCGCCACAATTCATGGATCGGCTCGGGCCAATTCTGCAATTACGCCAGCAGGTGCGGCAACGCATCGGTGCGCTGGCGGCTCCCGCGCTCCCGCGCTCCCGGTCGCTTTCGTCGCTCACCCAACTCGAATCGCCTGTCGCCAGTCGGACTGCCAATCCGCTTGCCGATGACCTGGCTGGTCTGGTGTCCTCCCGGTTTCTGGAGCGCATCGCCTATGACCGGCTGATGCATTTGCCGCGGTATCTCAAGGGGCTGCTCATCCGCGCCGAGCGGGCGGCTTTGAACCCCGTCAAACACCAGGAACGACTCCGCCACCTCGCTCCTTACCAGGAAGCGCTCAAGAAGCTTCATTCCCAACCAGCGCGATCACCCGAAGTGCAACGTCAGATCGAGGCCTTTCGGTGGATGATTGAGGAGTATAAGGTCTCCCTGTTCGCGCAGGAACTTGGCACTGCCATGCCGGTTTCGCCCAAACGGCTCGACCAGCAATTGGAAATCCTCCAATACAGGCCGTAGCTGTCCTGATCAAAAGCGCAACTGGGCGGCGAGAATGTCGCGGGCGATTTGGTTGCGCAGTTCGGCCAGGGATGGGAACTTTTTTTCCGGGCGCAGTTTGTCCACGAAGGTGACCTCGAGTTCCTGGTCGTAAAGGTCACCAACGAAGTCAATGAGGTGGGCTTCGACGCGAAGTTGGGGTGTGGGGCTGAGGAGGGTTGGACGGTGCCCGATATTCAAGACCGCGCGCTGCCGTTTGCCGCGAACTTCGGCATGAACGGCATAGACTCCGTTGGGCGGCAAGGCCAGGGCGGCCGCGTCCAGGTTGGCCGTGGGGAAACCGAGCTTTTGACCCAGGCCATCGCCCCGGATTACCTTACCCGCCACGGAGTAGGCGCGGCCGAGCATCTGGCTGGTGGGATCAAGGTTGCCCAGACGAATAGCCTCGCGAATGCGCGTGCTGCTGACAGCTTTGCCATCGAGGGAGACCGCGGCGAGGCCGTGGACCACAAACTTCAGCTCGGCGCCGAGCTTCTTCAACAAATCCACGTTGCCGGTCCGTTTGTGGCCGAAGAGGAAGTTTGCGCCGACGCACAGGCTCTGCACCTGGGGCAGGTCGCGCGCCAGCGCGCGGATGAAGGCTTCGCCGGTTTGGTCGCTGAAGGCTTTGTCGAAGCGAATGAGCAGCAGCCAGTCCGCGCCCAGAGATTCGATTGCGCGCAGCTTCTGCGGCAGGGAATAGACCAGCGGCGGGACTCGGTGCGGGGCGACGATGGCGTTGGGGTGGCGGTCGAAGGTGATCACCAGCGCAATCGCCTCGTGCTGGCGGGCGTCAGTGATGGTTTGGCGGATGATCTGTTGATGGCCAAGATGCACGCCGTCGAAGAAGCCGATGGCCAGGCAGACTCTGCGGCCGACGGGTTTCAGCTCGTTCGCGGCGTGGATGGTCTTCATCGTGAGCGCAT
>JBAXTC010000555.1:0-5469 GCA_037130375.1 Verrucomicrobiota bacterium
CTGCGGCGCGGGGACGATGGCGCTGGTCTGTTTGGGGAGGTCGTTTCAGCCGTTGTTCAGCCGTTGATATGCTGCCGAGTTACCAAGGACTCGCGAATGCCCCCAGAGCAGCTCTTTGCGGTCTTCTGAGCCTGATCTGCAACTTGATGCCTCTCCGCGATTCCCAAGCGCGCGTGGAGGTGGCACGCCCAATCGCCGATTTCTTTCCGGTCGTCGCCGGGCTTGCGGCACCAGGTGGCGTCTTCTCCAGCTTTGACCATGGTTCGTGAAAGGCTGTTGGCGGCATCAACCAGGGCGTTGTGGGCGGCCGTTCTCGCTGAATCCTTCGCGCGCCGCTCCTCCGCAGTTGTCAACAGCCAGTCCGTCCTCATCCGCACATCACGGACGGCACCGAGAATGAAGTGGTGTTTCAATGCACCCTCGCTGGTTTTGATTCGCTCCAGGACCCGAACGGCGCCTTCGTGGTTCATTCATGCTGCCGCAGCCGTTTTTCCGGTCCAGTACTCATTGACGAGGCTCAGAAAGACGGCGGCAAAGAACCAGTACATGCCGTTTTCAATCTTGAACCGGGTAACGTCTCCAAGTTTGAGCAGCACGCAGAGAAGTCCGGCGACGAAGACCTCAAGCATGGACCACTTGCCCAACCAGTGAAGCCAGCACTCTTATTTTGTCCCTTGTGCAATGCAATGTTTTTCGGTTTACTTAAACATCAACTTCGGCAAACTATTGTAAATGTATAAAGCTCTTCCCCCGTTCACGATGGAAAGCTGGTTCGTACTTGACAGTATGACAGTCGCAGGTTCTGCGCGCAAGCAGGGTTCGTTGCGGGTTTTCGGATGCTGCAGCACTCTGTCATAAGGCGCAATTCACACATCTACTTTCTAATGAAACTTTCCCGGAAATCTGTTCACGCAATCGCCGGTTGTTTCATTTTGAGTGAGATTCTCTTTGGATTCACCTGCACTTTATGGGTTGCATTTGTGTCAGGCCTGCCACCGTCAAAACCGCCTATATGGGTAGCGGTATGCGGATGCCTCGCGTTCGCGTTGCTCATTGCTGTGCGTGAAAGTGCGACCGTTTGGAATTGGTTTTTAGGCATTATATCCGATATAGACGACGAGACCATACCTGCTAAGCGTTCTTGGTTCGCCTTTGCGATTCTGACACTTTTTGTCACCCTATTGATGACGCCGGTTGTTTACGCCTCCGGCATCTTCCACCCTATTTCGGAGTATCTTTCCCGGCTGTTACCTCTGATTGGAAACAAGGTCTGGAACGGTTTGAGCAGTCTTATTACCACTATTGCATCCGGGGCCATCGGCAATTACGCCTACGAACTCATCAAGCGAGCCTTAAAGAAGAAATAATAGATACCTAACTTGCGCCAATAACGCTCGACGCTCGGTCGAGCGAGCCGCGGCCCCGCTTTGCCACGCAGTGTCGGCCGTGACGAGTCGTGTCTCTCTACCGGGAGGAAATTACCCGCAGCGTTTTTTTGGTCCAGTGCGCATTGACCAGGCTCAGGAAGACGGCGGCGAAGAACCAGTACATGCCTTCTTCGATTCTGAACCTCGCGACCTGGCCGAGCTTCAGCAACACGCAGAGAAGTCCGGCGACGAAGACCTCAAGCATGGACCACTTGCCCAACCAGTGAAGCCAGTGTGCCGACCGCCCCAGCCAGTCGCTCACGACTCGGCCGTTGCGGAGGAGGCTGACCCAGATCAGGGCGTTTCCGGCCAACTTGACAATCGGGAAGACAATTGAAAACAGGAAGATCACGACAAACAGAAAGTAATCGCCATCGCTGCGCAGCTTGGAGATGGCCGAGATTATCGAGAAGGTCTGCCGTTCATCCACGAGGCGGATCGTGATGCCCAACAGCTCCTTCTTCAGGGTCTTGCCCACCGTTATAGCGTCCTCGGTCAAGCCGAACCAGAGGAGAACCGCATTGGCGCACAAGGTGACGGCGAGAATCCAAAGCCATATTGTCGGCTTGCATTCTGCGTCTGCCACCTTGCCCTGCGTTCCGGTCATTTCCGCCATATCCGTGTCACCCGTCCAAGAATCAGATTAAATCCGATAAAGCACACAACAAATACGATGCACCACGTCAACACAACGGGTGACGGGCGGGCGTTCATCACTTCGATGACGGTTGATTCCGCCTGTTTATAGACTTTTGCGGCGGACGGCAGGGGGCTTTGTGTGGCAGCCTCGGTTGGCGCTGGTGGCTTCGTCGGTTCCTGCACCGGTGAAGCGGGGGCAGATGCCGGCGGCGGGCCGATGCGATTCATGGCCTTTTCAACCCACGGCACGGCATACGGGCTGATGACTTGCGTGACCACACCCGCCAGGAGAACACACAAAACCAACCCAATTGTGGCCACCAACGATCGGAAGACCAGCCAGACAATCACCAGAATGACAACGGTAATCCCAACCACCGCGAGCGTCGAGGTCTGGCTGTATTTCGCGACCCAATACCCAATTTTCGAGGTTGTGGGAATGCGGGCCCCGTGAGGCAGCACGGTCGCGCCCTCCTTGACGGCATCCGTATTGATCTGGATCCGGCCCGATTCTGGAACGCGGACTGCGCCCACACGCAAGCGTTCCCGGGTTTCTTTGACCGTAATGGCCAAGTCGGCCACCCGTTCTCCGCCTTCCTCCCCCACGGCAACCACCGAGCCTGCCTGCGTCGAATCGACGAATACAGGTGTGCCCTTTTTCATTTCTTCGTTCTTTTCCAACACCACCTGCAGTCGTAGCGGGCGGCTACACGAAACGAGCAGCCCAACTGTTGCGCAGACGACAGCCAAACGGACAAGCACGCGAAATGACATTTTCATAAGATTAATATGGGATCAAGCACGCAAAAGGGGAGTTTCGGAAAGAGCCACCATGCATTTCTGATGCGGTTCCCCGGTGAGGAGATCAACCGAGCTTTGCCTTTTGAGCAGCTTCATCACGCGTGTAGTATGCTATTCTTCTGTAAAAAGGAAATTATAATTGTGTGCTGATTTTATCACCGGTGGCGGCAATCGAAAGTGAACGAAACCTGCCCTCACCTCGATGCGCCATCAAATCTCCTCCTGCCGCCAACCTATAAATGCAAAATGCCTGACCAAAAGTGAACTCCACATTCTTCTTGACCCTTTCTGGGTCGGGACAATAATTAGCACATTTATGAGGGCTGCAGGCAATGTATTCTCTCGCTCTGGGGCGGTTGCGCATCTTGCGACATCAGCGGCCTATGACCGCCGCCACAGGGCATCTTTCGCACAACGGCTCAAGACGTCCGGGCTGATCGCGATAATTGCCTTTCTCTCGGTCTCACCATTTCGGGGTTACGGTCAAGACGGGAAGGCCCGACCGAGCCTAACTTATCTCGTGATAGACAAATCAGGGTCGATCCAAACAGGCAAGTTGGTGGATCCGATTCTCGGGGCCGTCACGGAATTTGTCGGTGCCCTGAGCACTAACACCGAGCTCCGGGTGGTTTTCTTCAGCGACCGGGCCAGCAAGGAGCAGTCCTGGAGGCCGCCACTGGACACCCGCGCGAAGGGCGAATTCATCCGGCGTCTGCAAACAGAGTTCCGGCCTGCCGGCCAAACCCGGCTCTTTGACACGCTGGGTGAGGTGCTGCAGACGGTGATCGCGCAGCGCGGCAGGTATCGAAAAGTGGAGATAAAGGTTCTTTCGGACGGAGCCGATAACCAGTCCAGTACATTCACCAACTGGGACGCGCTGATACCATTGACAAGGCAGTTCTCCACAGGCCGCGACAACTTCATCACATGGATCACGCTGGGCTTCGATCCGGGGAACAAGAAGCCTTCAGCCGATAGCGGAGTTGTCACGATGTCCTTTCCTGATGCGGTCAAGGGTTTTTCCATCGTGGTAGGACCAGTAGAGGCGAAGCCCGTCGCCGCATTCGACGCAACTCCCAAGCCAGTCAAAGTCCGAGACCAGGTCGTGTTCCGGTTGCTCTACCCCAAAGGGGTGACGACCGTGAAATGGAATTTTGGCGATGGAACCTCCGGCGCAGGTCCGGAAATTCAGCATATTTACCAAAGACCTGGTGCATACGCGATTAGGGTCGAAGTCGAGGGGGCGGGAGGGAAGGACGTCCTGGAGATGCCAGATTTCGTGCAGGTTTTGGACAAGGTTCCGGTACGAGCGGCATTTTCGGCGAGTCCGCGGAGAGCGAAGATCGGTGAAGAGGTTCTTTTTGCGCTCGATTCGGCGGCCGGTGCAACGTCTGTTCGGTGGAACTTTGCTGATGGGACATCCGCAACAAACTCCGTCGTCAGACACGCTTATTCCCGAGCCGGAACCTACATCGTAAAAGTAGCTGCCGAAGGACCCGACGGCGCGGATGAGGCTCAACTTGCGGACGGGGTCGGTGTGTTTGACGAACTGCCGGTCAATGCCAGTTTTTCGGTAAGCCCCCGGCGAGCCATGGTAAACGAGGACGTGCTTTTTACGCTGGATTCGTCGGCCGGAGTAACTGCAACACTGTGGGATTTTGGGGATGGCGGCACTGCGTCAAACTCGCTGGTGAGACACAGTTATGCAAAGGTGGGGGATTACGACATTGGAGCGGAGGTTTCTGGGCCCGGCGGGAAGGATGTCTCCAGCCGCAAGGGCTTCGTTCAAATCAGAGCTGAGGTTCCGTTGGAGCCTGTTTTCTCCTGGGCACCTAAAGCAGTTGTTGTCGGCCAGGAGGTCCAGTTTATTGACGAGTCTGTGGGTAGTCCAACCAAGTGGCTGTGGGAAATCTCCGGTATTGGTAGCCGCTTAGAACGGAGTCCGGTCATCGTCTTTGCCAAACCCGAGAAGACTTCTGTCCGGCTGACCGTGGAAAAAGAAGGGCAACGGCGATCTATAGCGAAGGAAATTTCAGTGCAAAGCCCTCCGCCACCGTTACTGCAAGCCCGATTTGAAGCAATGCCTGGAAACGGTCGCAGTCCGCTCAATGTGCAGTTTACAGATAAATCCGTAGGCGTGGTGGCGAAGTATTCCTGGGATTTTGGCGACGGGCTGGCGAGTGATCTGCGGAATCCAATTCACCAGTACGCGCTCCAAGGAAAGGCGCAATCCTTCCATCCGCGTTTGGCCATCGCTGACTCGATGGGGCAGGAAGCAAGAGATTCGGGCAGCGTCGTGATTTCAGTGGTTCCGCCGCCGCCGTGGTGGCGCTGGCCGTTGGTCGGTGCGGTGACATTGGCCGCAATTGCAGTGTGGGTATGGGTGGCGAACAAGCCGACCCGGCCCGTGGGCCGCGTGGCGTGGCAGGAGCTGGGCCAGACAAAAAAGAAAGCGTTGGAGGGAATGACCTTCGATTTGGCGACACTCCAACCTAAGGCAATCCCAGCGGGCAAATACACTCTGCGCAACATTCGCCGCACGGGCTGTTACCTGGTCCAAGAAGGAGGCGAACCGCGCCGTTTGGAACATAACCAGCAGTTC
>JBAXTC010000556.1:0-5454 GCA_037130375.1 Verrucomicrobiota bacterium
CACCGGTCCCCGGTCCCCACCCAAACCACACAGGCGCGGCGCCCAGGACGTAAGTCCCTGAGAAAACCTGCCCGCCCCCGCCGCCCATGCTCAAGATGCCCCTGACAGCGTAGGAGCCAGGTGCCAGCGTCCCCGGCAAAGTGTAATCAAGGCTGACGCTCGTCCAGCCGCCCACCGAAACGGATAAGGACAAGTTGGTCACCACGGTCCCGTTGGTGTCTGTGAGAGAAATGGCCAGCGAGCCCGCCTGAGCCGCAGCGGTAAAATTCGTCACCATCAACTGTGCCGCCGTATCCACGCCCCACGCCCCAGTGGGAACAAAACCGCTCACCCCAACCGGGAACAATCCACTGAAGCCAGCCGCAACCGCCGTCATCGTCAGGCTATTCGTACCACTTCCATCGCTGAATATGACCGTCGGCGGCGGCGCGTTGGTCTCAGTACCAGGTGGCACAGAAAGTGCAAAGCTAAAGAAATGCTCCACCACGCCATTCGTGGCGATCGTATCGGTCCACACTATCCATCCGCCACCTACCGAACCATCCGTGCTGACCACCGTAGCACCCGGCGGCACTGGCTGTGCCACAGTCGCCAAGACCGGAATCGCGAACGGTTTCACCACCCACACCTGCCCCTGATAGACTTTGTTCGTCTCATCCTGATAGACAAAGGCCATCATCGGCGTCTCAAGCCCAAACAGGTTCCTGGATCCGTCATCGTCCTTTGGCAGCGGCCCCTTGTTCGGCTTCGCTCCGACATTCAACATGGCAGCGCCGGCCTGCTGCCAATGAATGGTGGACGTGCCTTGATCCACGGCGAACAAGCCGCCGCTCCCGTCACCCCCGAGCACGTTGAGCGTGATGGGAGAGCCATCGTCCGGCGCAGCCCCACTCGTCCCGTCGAAATAATCCACCCTAACGGGCGCCGACTGGTTCCCTTCAATATTCGTCACCACGCAAGCGACCATCGGCACCTGGATTGACACGTTGTTGATCCCGAGCTGGTCTGAAATCGTGATCGTGTGCCAGTAGAAAGCGGTGACATAAAACGCCGCCGCCCGGGCACTGCTGTTCCTGATGATAACCTCAGAATAGGCATTATCCACATGAACATACCTGGTGTTTGCAAACGCCTCACCAGCCCAGGTCGTCAAGTTGCCAATGATGCCGGACAGGGGGTGGTACGCCTTCACCGAGTCCACGCTCAACATCGCGCCCGTCACCGAGCTCGGCTCCTGTCCCTGGGCAATCTGATTGAAGGCCGCTTTTGTGTTCCCATCAATCAGACTCGATACGTAGTAGCAGTTCCCGAGAGATGCAATCGCGCTGTTATATCCCTGCTGGTCGTTGTTGAGGTTCCGCTGGTTGATAGCATACATGCCCAACCCCTCCGCAATACCAAGCGCTGTCCTCGCCGCCTTGCCCCCCACCGGTGACAGCGTGACGATTATGCCCGCCGCCGTGACCACCACGTTGATATCCTTGAAGATAGCACTAAGCAGATGCATATGCCCCAGCTCCGAATTCTGTTGCAAATCGAGCAGCAAATCATGCTGCGACAAAAGAATCAGCCGAAGCTCGCTGTTCGCCTGCGCCCGGAGGGCGAGGTCATTCTGGTAGGCGGCAACGTAGCCCGCGGTGGTCGGCGGTACGCCAGCCGACAGTTGCTGCTTCAGTCGCAGCTCCGCCGCCTGGAGCGACGCGTTTCGGCTATCGATGTCCTGACCAACCTGAGTAAGCCCGGTGCTGCTACCAGCAATCGCCTGCAAAATATCCGACAACACATCAGGCGCGACATCCTTGTCGAGCCTAACAGCCACTTCGTACAGCAGATCCTCACTTCCCGGCACCAGCAGAGACATCATTCCCTTAATCCCGGTCGAAAGCGCATTGACCCCCTGCGCCCGCTTGTCAGCCGTCATCTGAGTCTGGAAGTAATCGCCGTATCGGCCTTCCTCCGTCGCAATGCCGGCGATGGAGTGGGTCAGAAGATTGCTGCTCGAATTGGCCATTTGCACTACCGCATCCGCCAAAGCGGCCCCAGGCACCACCAGACCAGAGCCAAAGCGCACAGTCGGCTGTCGGATCAACACAACGCCATCCGTCACGTCTTCGACAGAAATTATCGCCGTGCCGGCCACCGCCGACATCAAAGTCGCTGTGGCCTGGCCATAGCCGTCTGTCGCGCCCGCTGGCTGCGTCACACTAGAAAGCGCCACCACCCCGCCTGCGGTCTGCTCCGCGACTCTGATCCTCACGGTCTTCCCGCTCAACGGATTTCCATTCCCGTCCAACAGCGTCACCGTGACCGTCGCGGCGGTCTGGCCGTCCGCAGGAAGTGAACTCGGCGAAACAACGACCTGCGAAAAGACAGCGCTCACGCCCGTGCTCCCGCCAACGAATGGGTAGAAGTAGCTCACCCGCGGACTGCTATCCAAGTGCAGAACGTCATTTCCAGGCCATTCGAAATACTGGTAGCTCACGACCGCCGAAAACCCGGTCCCGTCCGGGTAATCGTAGCTCACGACCGGTGAAACGGCTGCGGCGTCGCCGTACAGGTAGCTCACGGTCGGGGCGAAAACGTTGGTGTCGGCAAATAACTCCAATGGCATCCAGAGTTGCAGCAGCACAATGGCGAGGCTCATTTTGCTGCTGCTTAAGCCACCAAACAAAGGGCAGAGGCTTCTTCTCCGCTGCGGGTGCGGTCCAACGTGAGGGCGGACGTTCATTAAGTTTCCTAGACTGGCATGCTAGATGCCGGTGGCCGCTGAGGCGGAGATGAAACCTCCGCCACGTGGCATGGTGATTGAGACCGTCGCCGTGCTGGACGCCTGTGTGCCGGTATTGTTATAGCCGGTCGCGCTGATAGGCGGACCATTCACAGGCGTTACCGTAACGGTGATTTGCGTGCCCAACGGGATAGCGGTGCACTGCACCGCGATCGCAATCGGATTGGACTGCTGGGCCGAAATCACGGCATCGGGCGTTGTCACAATGCCGGTGGGCGAGGCGGAGACCGACACGCCGCCCACACTCGTGATGGTCAAGTGCGTTCCCGAGCCCGCGGTTGGAATCACGACAAACTGCGAACCTTGGCTGAACACAGCAGCATCTACAGATCCGGCGAAACTGTTCAAATAGCTGTCGAACCGCACTCGCCCGTCGCCACCACCGCCGCCGCCACTGCTCGCGCCTATTCGACCAGCACCGGAGATTGTTGAGGCAACCAACCGAACCGCACCACCACTGCCATTACCACTGTCCCAAGGAGAAGTGTAGGGATAGAACCCTCTAGCCCAAATCCACCCGTTGAGTTGGATGGTGCCAGAGGATGCAATGAGAATCGCGCCGCCGCCACCGCCGCCTGGAATTCCGAACGTAGATCCCCCGCCACCCGAGCCGCCCAATAGCGGGATCAGGAAGTTGTTGCCATAAACCGAACCTGGCGACCCGTAATTGCTGTTAGTACGGCCGAGATTGCCGTAAGAAGCATTTCCCCCACACTTGCCTGTCCCCACACCGCCTCCGCCAGGCCCCTGTCCGGACGTGGCGTTTACTCCGCCGTTTCCCCCACGATAACCTCCAGGCCCGCCAACGCCAGCGGCGGAGCCAGTCCCGCCTTGTCCATCCACATAGACATATCCGCTGATCACGACATTGCTCTGTACAAGCCACACAACCGGCGTGTTGTTCACATTGGGGGTAAACGTCACATTGACGCCCGACGGGATATTTACCGAACTGTACTGGTAAACGCCGCTCGGCCGACTCGCCATGTTAATGTTGGTGCTCGTTGTGGGATTAAAGGCACCATCGCTGCCATTGCTGCCGCTGTTCACTTGGGCCTGGCCTCCAGCCGGAAGCCAGACCGCCAGCAAGGCGACACAAAACACGAGAGAAGGAAGTTTGACACCTCGGACGGGCCGCTGCATTGCATCATTTTTCATAGACTTGCTCCTGCCTAAGAACCACTCTGATTCCTACGGTCAAGGTTTTACGCCCCTCGTCCACAGGAAGCAAAACAAATCGGCACCCCAAATCGCCGGGCCAAAATAACCGCAACTGAGGGCGTCCACCCCGGCCAGCCGGAACTGACGCCCTCAGTTGTTTTTAGAGTGGAATCCTGCGTGCTCTGAAAAGAAGGCCGTGAATTTGGCGGGCCGACCTGAGTTGCTTGCGGCGTGGCTGACGCATCTAATGTTCCATTGTGGCGGCTCGGTCGGAAGGATCTGCCGTTTCAATCCCCCGTAACCGTCAACCATAGCAGGGGTCAGCCATAGTCTGGGCTATGATCGTAGAAAAGCTATGGTTTGACCCGAGCGGTCAGGAAGCGGTCGCGACGTGCGGATAGCCTCGAATTTTGCCGTCCGTGGTCACAAGCGTTAGTCGCTCAAGGCGCGCGGTAGCGATGAGCACGCGATCCGCCGGGTCGCGGTGAATGGGCGGCGGCAGGCTGTAGGCCTCCGCCATGTCCTCGGCGGTGATGGGCAGGCAGGGCCACGACGTCTGCTTCAACAAGGCATGGGGGCGTCACTTCAGCATTTCCCAGTCGGCCTCGGGAAGGCACGGTTCGGTTAGGTCACCGTGGATTCGCACGGTGCCCTTCATGCAACCCACGACGCTATGCTGCGGCTTGCGGGGCGCCGGCTTGCGGATCGGTTCGACGCGGGCCAGCGGCACATTGCGCCGGCAGACGATCACTTCGCCGCCCTGTTCCACCAAGGCCAGCAACTCCGAGAACCGGTCTTTGAACTCTGCGATATTCACCGTCTTGCTCATGGCCGAGACGATAGCCAACTTCAAGGTCAAAGCCAACCATTCATTCAGTATCCTCTTGCCATGAGCGTGAAGGAAATCCTGCGCGAAATCGAGGCGCTGCCCAATGAGCAACCAAATGACCCTGTCCGATTTTTCTGACTTCAAGCCTTCAATTTGTCCGGGTTCAAAAACCACGCGACATGGCAAGATTTCCTTTTTGACGCCCTCGGCCCGGGCTGGCAAGCTGGGGTTGCAGTGACTAAATATTCAAAACCAATTCTCCTTCACCCGCGCAGCGTCACCTTATTGTTGCTCACAGGCTGCATTACACTGTTTTCGGAAGTCGCGTTGTTTGCATCCGATCTGCGCGTGCAAGACATTCAAGTAAGCCATGACGGCGTCCAGCTCGTTTGGGAGGGGACCCCCGGTGGTATTTACACCATCGAGTCTGCTGAATATCTTGCGCCATACGACACCTTCGCCCCACTCTTGGAAAATATCCCCGCAACCGAGATTCTCACCACGAACAACTTTCCGCTCGGTCCCGATCCCTATCGCTATTTTCGCGTGATGGAGCAAGGGAGCGATGCCAACCGGCTCGGTAAAGTTGTGCTGATGTCCGATTTCCACATGAGCCCTTTTCTGAATCGCGCTACGACGGAGGCCCTTGTCACCAACGATATTTCCTTATGGGACG
>JBAXTC010000557.1:0-5439 GCA_037130375.1 Verrucomicrobiota bacterium
TGTTGGTTCATGGGTTTGGGATTGAACAGGAGGAAACGGAGATAACGGAGAAATACATTTTTTCCTAAAACCCCTTGCTCGTCTCGGCCAGTTGACTCTCTGGATGGCCCAGACCGAGCGATTTGATCTCATGGGCTTGTTCGGCGCACACGTGCGCGTGGCGACGAGGTTGCTGTAGGAGCACTATCTTGCAGTATTCGGCATTGCTCAGAGGCTGGAATGATGGTACAAATTCTGAAATGCAATGGAAAGAAATTCTGATCGATGGGGTGCTGATTCTGGAGCTTTGCGGGGAGATTGACCTCCAACATTCGCCCAAGCTGCGCCGGCTTTTGCAGGAGCGAGCCGCGCAACGGATTTCAGCGCTGCTGCTGGATTTCACCGGCGTGAAGTACATCGATTCCTCCGGCCTCGCCACGTTGATCGAATACTATCAAAGTTCGCGGACTTACGACGGGAAAATCGTTGTGGCGGGCCTGAGCCATCGCGTCCGCAGTATCTTCGAACTCGTCCGGCTCAATGAGGTGTTTCCGATTTACGCCACGGTGCCGGAAGCCATGCAGGCCCTAGGGCAGGGATTACTCCATTGATTATAAGTTGAAAGACTATCTCCATTTAAACAGGCAAATTCTCTACTGGTTGTTGATTGGTCCTTGGAAACAACAGCCGGTCAAGGTCAGCCACATCCTCAACCAGCTAGTTCGAATGGGGGTGGAAGCCTTGCCCATGGTTGCGCTCACTGCGTTCAGCATCGGGTTGACACTCGCCATGCAGGGAGCGCACGAATTGCAGCGGATGGGTGCTGCCCTGTATGTGCCCAACCTCGTTTCGGTGAGTCTGCTTCGCGAACTGGGCCCGCTGCTGATTGCCATTATCGTGATTGGCCGCAGCGGTTCCGCCATCACCGCTGAATTGGGCACCATGAAGGTTTCTGAAGAAATCGAGGCTTTGGCTGTCATGGCTGTAAATCCGATCCGCTTTCTGATTGTTCCCCGCTTCGTGGGCATGTTGATCATGCTCCCGGTCCTGACGGTGTTTGGCAATTACATCGGCATGGTGGGGGGATGGACCATCTGTCATTTTGCCCTGGACATGAGCACGTCCTCCTACGTGATGCGCGCGATTGAGGCGGCGAAGATCGGCGATCTTTATTCCGGCCTGGCGAAGAGTGCGGTTTTTGCCTGGCTGGTGGTGACGATTGCCTGTCACGCCGGACTGAAGGTAGAGGGTGGGGCTGAAGGTGTCGGCTTAGCCACGACCCATTCCGTGGTCTATTCGTTGTTGGCCATCCTGGTTGCGAACGCCATCCTGACGGCGCTTTTCTTCTTTTTGTGATAGCGAACTCCCCGATACCAGCCGATGTTCCCCTGGCCAGCCCGGAGACCGGGCCGATCATCGAGGTGCGTGACTTGGTAAAGACTTTCGGTCGACGCACGGTTTTGAATGGCATCAGTTTCAAGGTTCTGCAGGGCGAAACCATGGTCATCATGGGCGGCAGCGGTTGCGGCAAGAGCACGATCTTGCGACATCTTATCGGGTCGATGAAGCCGGATGCCGGTTCGATCCGGATTTTTGGCGAGGAAATCACCGGCATGGACCAGCAAGGAATGGATCGCATCCGCCGCCGCTTCGGGGTGCTCTTTCAATCCGGCGCCCTGCTGCAATCGCTCACGGTCGGCGAGAATGTGGCGTTGCCCATCCAGGAGCACGGCCGGGTTGGTGACACAATCGTGGACCTGGTCATTAAAATGAAACTAGAACTGGTAGGGCTGACGGGGTTTGAGGATTTTAAGCCAGCGGAAATCAGCGGCGGCATGAAGAAGCGTGTGGCCTTAGCCCGCGCCCTGGCGCTCGATCCGGAATTGCTTTTCAGCGACGAACCCACCTCCGGTCTGGATCCGGTGATGACCGCCGTGGTGGACAAGCTCACCCAGGATTTGACGCAGAAGCTGGGCATGACGGCGGTGGTCGTGACTCATGACATGACCAGCGCCTTTCGCATCGGCACGCGAATGATCATGCTCGGCACCGGTCCGCTTCAGGGACAGATCATTGCCGAAGGAACGCCGCAGGAGATTATGAACCACCCCGACCCGATGTTGCAGCAGTTCATCAAGGGAGAAGCCGACGGCCCGATTCCGTTTCGGCTTTCTAGAGGAGATTACCTCAAACACCTGCTCGGAAAGGCCCGCAAATGAAGACCAAAAACTGGTCGCAATACATCATCGCCATCACCGTCATCGGCTGCAGCCTGATCCTGCTGGCGGCGCTGACCGTTGCGATATCTGGCCAACCCTGGGGGACGCACGGGCGAAAGTTGGAAGTTGAATTCAAAGATGCCACCGGCATTAGATTGCATTCGTCCGTCCGCTATGCGGGGGCCGTCGCCGGCTCGGTGGTGGCGATTCGTTACTTGAGTCCCGCAGAACGTGAGCAATCTGCCAAACGCGACCTGGCCGTTCGCGTGACGGTCCGCCTCAACCAAGGCGTGCCGGCACTGCCCTCGGACACCAAGGCCACCATTAGTTCCGAAACCATCCTGGGGGAGAAATTCGTCGCGTTGTCGGCTGGCAGCCCGGGTGTAAACCTCTTGCCGGAGGGGGCAGTTATTGAAGGCGAGAGCTTCTCCGGCATCGAGAACCTGACCCAGTCACTTGGGAACACCGTGGCCGTGGCGACCGAGATCCTAAGGAAGTTCAACGGCGACTATCCCGAGTTGATTACCAACCTGAACCGTTTGCTGATCAGTGGGGACACGCTCCTGACCACAGCGACCAACCTCGTCAACGATGCCCAGATGGCGGTGGCCGACGTTCGCGGCACTTTGCATCAGGTAGATGAAACCGTCGCGGGCGTCCGGCCGCAGGTGAGCAATTTGTTAACCCACGCATCTTCGGTTGCCACCAACCTGAACGGGACGATTGATAACACGCGGCTTATTACCGCTGATGTGCAGGCTTTCCTGGCAAACGAGTTCCTTGCGAACCTGGATCAGACCATAAAAAACCTCACGAGCCTCCTGGTCCGAACCGAGATCACGATGGAGTATGTGAAAGTTCTTGCCGCCCGACTCGCGGAAAGACCCTCGCGGTTGATCTGGCAGATACGCACCAATCCTGTCCCCTCCGAGGCTGAGATTCGCAGGACTTTGCCCGCCCCGACCAAGCGAAAACCCAAGGAGTGAGCGAGCCATTTTGCAGCCTGGTTATGCTCTCAAAAGGCCCAGTGGAACGGTATCAGGCTCTACTTGACGCAGCCCGCTTTTTCAGCCGCGCCATGGATTTGACGGCCTTGATTGATGAGATTCTCCGCCGAGCCGAGGAAGTGATGCACGCCGACGCGTGTTCGTTACTGTTGCCCGACGCCAAGACCGGCGAGTTGATTCTTCACAGCACCGATCCCTGGATCGCGAATCTGCCCGAACCGTTGCGAGTGCCGCCGGGTGCAGGGATTGCCGGAGCGGCTTTTCAGTCCAAACAGACCATCAACGTCAAGGATGCGCGAACTGATCCGCGCCACTATTCCAACCTGGGTAACGACCTCGGCATGGTGACGCGGGCCATGGTGACGATCCCGTTATTGGATGGGGCATCCTGTTTGGGCGTGCTGCAAGCATTGAACCCTCGTGAGCGGGAATCGTTCAACGCCGAAGACCAAGAGATTCTTGAGGGATTTGGCGGCCTCATTGTAAACGCCCTGTTGCGATTGGAGGCGCAGCGTCGAGAAATCGAACGGGCGGGCGCGCGGCAACAATTGCTCCTCGCCAGGGAAATCCAAGACACCTTCCTGCCGCCGACGCTCAGTCAGTTTCCATTCTGCCAGGTTTACCACAGTCACCTGCCGGCCCAAATGGTGAGCGGTGATTTTGGTTTTGTGCATGCACTGGGTGCGAACCGATTGCTCCTGGGTCTGGGGGATGTTTGCGGCAAAGGCATTCCTGCCGCGCTAACCATGGCCCGCGCCACCGCAATCATTGAGGCCATGACCCATCAGCTTCAGGCCGATTTGGGAGAATGGGTCACGAAGCTGAACCCGCTCTTGACTCGCGAACTCAAGGCCGGGCGTTTCATCAGCTTGGTCATGCTGTTGGCGGATGCGGATGAGCGAACCCTGCAAATCTGCACCGCTGGGCAGTTTCCTCCCCTCCGTTTCGACGGCCAAGAGTGGAAACTCTCCACAGCGCCCAATCACTTGCCCTTGGGAATCTCTCCAACCGCGAAGTATGTCGCCGCCAGAGCCGACCTGTGCCCAGGCGATTCGTGGCTTCTGTTCACGGATGGTTTCCCCGAAGCGCGCAATCGCCAGGGCGAGGATTACACGGTGGAGCGCTTTTTCGCGAACCTTCCAGTCGGACTAAACGCGGCGCAGACCCTGAGCGCCGCCTTTCAAGCATGGGACAACTACCGCGATTCATCCGCTCAGCATGACGATGCCTCGCTGTTGCTCCTGGACTGGCGCGGTCAATCGCCGGCACCCGATCTCCATACCACTTGTTGTCCGGAAAGCTTGATGGCCGTCCGCCATTTCGTGGAAAAGTGGGCGCAGTTTGCCGGCTTCGGCGACATCGTTGTGGGTCAAATCGTCATGGCCTGCGACGAGGCTTGCACCAACATCTTCCGGCACGGTTACCGCCAAAAGTCAGGCCCGGTTCGCTTTCGAGTCGAGTCCACGAACAACGCTTTCGTCATTCAAATAACCGATGAGGCCCCGCCAGTGGATGGCGGGGATATTCGGTGTCGGGAGCTTTCGGATCTTCGTCCGGGCGGGCTGGGAACATTTGTCATGAAACAGGTGTTTGATGAAGTGATCTATGTGCCGCTCGAAAACGGTAATTCCCTGACATTGCGCAAGGCGCTGCCGCAAATCCCGGTTGGACTGACGCAAGGTTCAGTCAAGGGTCCCGCATGAGCACACCCAACCAGCACGAAGAGGTCCTTTTTCAAGCGGCCCTCAACCTGCCGCCCAAGGACCGCGACGCCTATCTCGACGGTGCCTACGGTGAGGATGCGCAGTTGCGCGGGCGAATCGTCGAGAGGCTCTTCCAAGCGGACAGAGCAACTTGTGACACTGCTGACGAGTCGCCCACGTCTCCGTCCACAACAATGGGAGCCATCCCCTTCGTGCAAGAAACGCCCGGCGAAAAACCCGGCGACACCATTGGCCGTTACAAACTGATCGAGAAGATCGGCGAAGGCGGCTTCGGTGTAGTGTACGTGGCTGAGCAGAAGGAGCCGTTGCGGCGGCGGGTGGCGGTCAAAGTCATCAAGTTGGGCATGGACACCAAGCAGGTGATCGCCCGTTTCGAAGCCGAGCGGCAGGCGCTGGCGCTGATGGACCATCCAAACATTGCCAAGGTGCTGGACGCCGGGGCGACCGAGAGCGGTCGGCCCTTCTTCGTCATGGAACTGGTCAAGGGCGTTCGCATCACCGATTACTGCG
>JBAXTC010000558.1:0-5433 GCA_037130375.1 Verrucomicrobiota bacterium
ACCCCCGCACCGGTCGTGTCAACGTCCACCATCGCCTGCGCGTCCAGCACGAACCAGCGGACAGGGGTGGGTGCCTGCGTGACCAACCGCTCGACGTCATCAAGGAACAGGGTCGCATTGGCGAAATAAAGCGGAGCGCCGAAACGGTAAACCATCAGGCCGGAAGAACCGGCGGCCTTCCCTTCAGTCACGGGGAGGAAGTGGCTGCCGTCGGGCGCTTCCAAGAGCGCTGACGTGTCCGGACAGGATGCCCGCCGGATCACATCGATGACTGAAAGGAGAAAGGCGATCATGACGGCGCGCAACGGGCCAAGGGCCAGCACGCTCAGAAGACAGACTGTGGCGATCCAGAATTCCGAACGGCGCATCCGCCACAGCTCGCGGAACTCGTGGACCTCGATCAGCGACAGCACCGCGTTGGCGACGATCCCGGCCAGGGCCGCATTCGGCAGGTACGCCAAGAGGTTGGTGAAGAAAAGCATCACCAGTGTGATTGTCCCGGCCGCCACCAGGCTGGGCAACTGGCTGCGCGAGCCGGCGGCATCCATCGCCGCCGAGCGGGACGGGCTGTTGCCCGTGACGATGGACCCGCTGAAGGCGGCGGCCAGGTTGGCCGCACCGTAAGCGAACAACATCTGGTCGCCGTCCGCCTTGTAGCCGTACTTGTTGCTGTAGCTGCGGACCACCAGCAGGCCCTCGCACAGGAGAATGGCCACGATGGCCAGGGCGCCCGGCAGCAGCCGCAGGTAGTCGGCCAGAGGGATGGTGGGCAGGGTCAACGCCGGGAGCCCCGAGGGGATCGCATTGCCGAGCACGGCGACGCCCTTCGCCGGGAGGTCGAGCATCGCGACGAGGGTCGTCAGGAGCACCAACGCCACCAACGCTCCAGGCACTTTTGGCGCGTACCGTTTCATCAGCCGAATGATCAAGAAGGCGCTCACTCCGACCGCCACCGAGTAGAGGTTGGCGTGCGGAATGGAGTGGATCAGGGCCAGGACCTCCACGAAGTAACCCTCGGTGTTCACCGAGGTTGCCAGGGTCTCCTTGAGGTGCTCCGCCGCCGCCAGCAGGCCCGACGTGGCGTTCTCCACATGGGGAGCAGCGAGTATCTTCCGGACCTGGTTGGTGAGCACCTCGACACCGAGTCCGGTGATGAAGCCCGCCATCACGGCGCGCGAGAGGAAGTTGGCGAGGAACGCCAGCCGGAAAATCCAGAATAGGAAAAACAGCAACGCGCAGACCATGGCCAGCGCCAGGGCGTACTGCATGCGAAGCGGATCCCCGGGCGCGGCGAAGGCGACGAGGGCGGCCCCGACCAGGGTGGCCATGGAGGCGTCGGGGCTCGTCACCAGGTGGCGCGAGCTGGCGAGCAGGGCGAAGACCACGAGCGGGATGATGGCCGCATAGAGACCGGCTGCCGGGGGCAGACCGGCCACCTGCGCGTAACCGATGTTCAGCGGGATCATCAGGGCGGCCAGCGTGACGCCCGCCGAGACCTCCCGCGGGACGTCGGCCAGCGTGATGCCTCGCAGGCCCGCGAACGGGCGGGGCCAGCGGATCTTGGAGAGAAGGGGAATGTCCATGTTCGGTAATCAGTAATCAGTAATCAGTAATCGGCGGCGATGTGCCAGTGGCGCATGCCGTTGACAGGCATCGCGGCAGTAATAGGTTTTGGACATGAATCTGGAACGAACTCGGTAGCGTGGTTCCGGCGGCGGGTTTCACCCGTTTGCGTTGCGCACCTCTGATGGCCGCAAATATGTCGTCCGGCATCCGGAGATGGTGCTGGTCGCTCCGCGTTCCCTGGCGGTAGTGGACCGCGATGGTGAGATCGTGACCCTCGACGGTTTGCACAACGTCGCCATCAAGAATCTCCGGACCAAAACCAACGGCGCCTCGAAGCGATAGTTCTTTAGTCCTCTTCATTTCGGGAACAGGAAAATGACCGCGAAGCGGAGTCCCCAATCCGGGCTTTCGTTCCGGCCTTCGGCGTGGCAAGGGGCTGGTGTCGCCGGCTGGCCGGGGTGGGATTGAGCTTGGCGGCATTCGGTTTGTCGGCTAAGTTTGGCACATGAGCGCCGATTGGATAGAAATTGAGAGTGTCGCCTGAGGAATTTTGGCCATCCATGAATCCACTGGCGATCATACAAGCCCATCTGACGGAACTGCTGGCCTTGGGGGCGCGACGAATCGGTGTGTTTGGCTCGTTCGCGCGCGAGGAGGCGCGCGGGGACAGTGACGTGGATGTCTATGTCGAGTTCGACGACGCGAAGCGCACCTACGACAACTTCTTTGCTCTGCACGAGCGGTTGGAGAACCTGCTGGATCGTCGCGTGGATCTCGTGACCGACAGATCGCTCACCGAGACAAAGGCGCGCCTCATTCTGCCCACCGTCCGCTATGCTGCCCACCACAGTTGAGTTGCTGCGGGACATTCTGCGGGAGGCGGAGTTCCTTTCCGAGCAGTCTGCACAGACCAGCCGGGAGGCGTTTCTCCGGGACGAGGTACTCAAGCGCGCCTTCGTGCGGAGTGCTGAGGTGATCGGGGAGGCGACGAAGAAAGTCCCGCAGGAAACGCGGCTGGAGTTTCCGGCTGTCGAATGGAAGAAGATGGCGGGTATGCGGGATCGTCTCATACACGACTATGGCGGCGTGGATTATGCGATCGTCTGGGATGTGGCGGCCAATAAGGCCGCCGATCTCGCGGCGAAGCTCCGCCCCATTCTCGAAGCCAGCGGCCTATCGTAGCGTGGTCGTTCCTGATGTTCATCTCCGTTTTCTCTGTTTGCTCCTGTTAAATCAACTTGTTCATTTCGGGAACAGGAAAATGACCGCGAAACGGAGTCCCCAATCCGGCCCGCCGTCCGGTTTATCCGCGTAATAGCGGGCGCCCACGGTCAACGCGATGGGTTGTCCGCCAATCTTCACCAACTGCTGAACCATGAGGTTCAGCGGCACCGTCCATTGGTGGCCCTGCCAGTCGTAGGTGGACTCGGTGTTCAGGGTAAAGGTCATGGCCTTTTTCGTGGTGTAGGAGACGAAAGGCTGGAGATAGGTGGCGTTGACATCCGCACGACCGCTCTCGCCAGCAAAGGACCAGATGTGATTTACAAGCGCGCCGTAGGTCCAACCGTTCTGCTGTTTGAGCACCACGGCAGTTGGTCCGGCACCCCACTTCTCCGCGCCCAGCAAATCATCAGTGGCGGTTGGGAGCAGCAAGGCTGGGCCGACACCCCAGATCCAGCCGCCTTGAGTCGGCTTGACCGGCGACAGAAAGAAACTCTGCAAAGTGTCCGACAAACCGGACTGGCTGGACGTGCCGACGATGTTTTCCTGGTAAACGACGGGAAGAATCGTTCGGGAGATGATGAGCCAGTCCTGATTGAGCGAGATGGGAACGAACGGCTGCAGGTTCAGCTTGTATTGAAAGCCATCGCCGTTCGGGCCTCCACCAAAGTCGAAGTTGTTCTGGAAGGGCACGCTAATGAGGGCACCGATGGGGTTCGCGAGCTTCTTTGCCATTTCAGCGGCATTGGCCTTTGCGTCCTCGCCGGCGCCACCGCCGCCGGAGTCAGCCGCCTCCACAAGTGCGAGCGTGAGCGGGCGATAAAAGACCGATTCTGATTGGGCCCGGGTGACCGAAGCCAGCAGAGTGCAGGTTGCCACCAAGAGGTTGAGTTTCGATTTCACAGTATTGTCCATGGGGTGTCGTTTCATTTCGCGCATTGCACGGGAAGTCCTGCCGGACTTCCCGCACTGGTCTTGCCGGCACGGGAGCCGAGGAAGCTTGACAGAGCCAGCCAGACGACCAGCGGCAACAATACGGTCAGCAGGAGCGGTTTCCCGATCGCCCAACTGCTCAACGTAAGCCCCGGGATCAGGAGCGGCGCCATCAACGGCATCAGGACCACGGTGCTGACCACTGCCAGCGGCATGATGGCGGCCGCGAGGGACATGTCGGCCCGGGCCTTTCTGATGACTCGGACGCTCCGCAATGACTTGATCGTTTCGCGCAGGTTGATCTCGAGGCCCATGGAACCCAGATTCGCCACGGAGTAAAACACAGCCACAATGCTGAAGGCGTTCTGAGCGTTCATCGCCGTTCTCCTTTCCGGTGAACTGGGATTGCTTTAATCATTCCGATCAAGTTGAGGACGGTGTTGCTGCCTGACCGTCCGCTTCGGTTGTACCGGCCAGCCTGGCGAATATTTTGGCTCCAATGGCCGCAAGGACAACCGACCACAAAGTCCACATGACGACCATCACCACGATGCGCGGGTCTGCGTTCGGAATGGCCAGAGCCGCCGCCAAAACCGCGGCGACGTTACGCGTGCCCATCCCCAACGCCATGACGCTTCTCTGATTTTGTTTCATGCCAAAGCCAAAGCGATACGTGATCAGGCCCATCCCGACCATGAACAGGGTCATTGATAGCAGGGCAAGTTCACCCGCCGTGTTGAGCATCCCCCGGCCGTAGAGCACAAGGCACAACACGATCGTCGTTAATGTGGAGAGCAGGGCCAACCCTTTGACCGCCGGGAAAATCTTGGTTGCCATAGTCCCGGCGTAATGCCGGATCGTCGCTCCGATCACCAGCGGCAGGAGGATGGTCAGGAGGAGCGGTTTCGCGAGCGCCCAAGTGCTGATCGTCAGCCCCTTGATCAATAGGGGTGCCATCATTGGCATCAACAGCACCGTGCCGATCGCCACCAGCGGGATGAGGGCTCCTGCGAAGCCCATGTCTCCCCGCGCTTTTCCCACCATCTGCTGGAGGAACGGCGCGCAGGGTGCCAGGCTGGCGAGGAGCACCACGACGACGTAGGGCTCCGCCAGCGGAAGAACCCTGGTGATCAGATAGCCGAACGCCGGCCCTAACACCCAGCCCCAAACGAAAATCAGCGCCAGGGATTTCTTATTCCGCAACGCCACCACAACCTCGGGTATCTTCACTTGGAGGCCCATGGCCGCCAGATTCGACACGGTGAAGATGAATACCACTGGGCCGAATGTGGTCTGAAGAAACTGCATGACAGTGTTCATGGTCGGTTGCCTTTCAAGTTAAGTGGTGTTGTTGTTGGAGTTGTTCGCATAAACATCGTTCCGTCATTTCTATTTATCACTCCTCGGAGAACTGAATAACGACCTTGATGTCATCCGAATTGCGGGCAAAGGCTTCGGTGAAGTTCTCCGGGCGCACTCGCTTGGTGATTAACCGCCCCATCCAGGCCCGATCTGCGCGGGCCAGGGCTTCCGCGGCCTTGTACCAGTGGCGCTTGTTGGCATTAACACTGCCGAAGAAAACATTATTCTTGAGCACCAAAGCAGACGCGATATCCGCCGTGGCAATCTTGGGCACGGCGCCACCATGCCCAACGCCTGTGAGGCACACGACGCCACTCGCCCCAATCGCGACCAGTGACTCGGCGATGACTG